>CALLLY010000315.1 GCA_938008205.1 uncultured Granulosicoccaceae bacterium | reverse complement strand
CCAGCTCATCCACCAGTTCAAACTCTTTACTCCAGTCTGTTTTTGCACCTTCCAGCCGCGGCTTTAGCGCATTAAAAAACTGCTGCACAAACAGACTCTGCCGCGACAGGTTTTCGCTGTCGACCATTTGCAGTTCAGATGCATTTAGTCGCAAAATTTTTGCCGCACTTTCATTGCAGGTTTTGACTTTACCGTTTTCATCCAGTGCAATAACCCCGGTAGAAATTCGGCTGAGTACCAGCTCCAGATACGACCGCTGACTTTCAACCTGTTGCTGACTGCTGGCGGCACTGGCGCGTGCAGCTTCGATCTTATCTGTCATATCGTTAAACGAATTGACCAGATATCCCAACTCATCGCGGCCACTACTAACCAGCCTGGTAGAGTAGTCACCAGCGGCGACCATTCTGGTGCCTTCCACCAGATCGTGCACCGGTACCATTAATCTTCTGGCCGCATAAAACGCCACCCACACCGCCATCATTAAGCTCAAAAACACGGCCAGTGTCAGGGTGGCAATGGAGCTGCGTTTCAGTGGCGCACGCAAATAGGCAAGCTGCCGATAGTTGCGAAAGCTCTCCTGAACATTGTCGGCGAGTTGGGTAGAGTTACGCGATACCGGATAAGACGCATAGAGCACCGATACCCCCAAACTTGGATCACTGGAATAAACAGGCACCACAGAGCGCACCTGCAAACCGCCATCAACGGCTGGATCAAGGCTCAGGTAACTGTTGCCGTTTTGTGCCCGGGTGATGATATCGTCCGCAGGGCGTTGCGGTGACACTGTTACGGTATCGATGAATGCGGTGGTTGCCACAACACGATTATCTGATCCGATCAAAGTCAGTTCCGAAGCATCGCTGTCACCGCCATAATCATTTAGCACCACCACCGCCAAAGCAGATGGCACATCGGTAAGCGCATTAGCAATTTCGATCGTGTTTTTTTGGCGCGTGCGCATGTGTAACTCAAGAGAATCGCGACTCAGAGCCAATGCATCATCCAGTGCACGCTCCACTTCAACATCAAACCAGCTGTCGATATTGGAGCCGAGGAATTTCACTGAGAAGGAATACACCAGGGTCATTGGCAACAGCGCCATCACCACCAGCATAATCACCAGTTTAAGACTTAATCGTGAACCGGAAACATTGTTGCGAAAGTCTGTTATCAGTCGCCAGACACTGGCAATAATCAATACCCCGATCAGTACCAGGGCAATAGCAGTCCCGAACATCCACCACTGATACGAACGACCGAAACTGTCGAGGTGCTCTCCGGTGTTGGCAACGAAGTAGAGTGTTGCAATTAAAAATACAAACAGTGCACCCATCAGCCACAGGCTGTTGGCCAGTCGGCGTATCAGTTCAGCAGCCATCGGAACACCTCGCTTTCGAGCTGCCACTCACGCGACACCAGTGCACGTGCCTGTAACGGGCCGGGTAACCTTGTGTGGTCGAGCGCCAGACGAATACTGGCCTCGTATCGACCGCCGCTTTTCAGTCGATTTTGTGGAATCAGTGCAAACTGATCAATGCTGCCAAGATTGCGCAGCGCTGCTGCCAGACTGCGATAGTTTTTACTCTCACCGGTCTGCTGATCTTCCACACGATAGTGCAGTGTTAAATCGTAGTAGTAGAGTTTATAGCGCAGTCGCCTTTCAAGTTCCGGTGTGTCGATCCACCACTTGCGTTTGCGATGCACCGCCACTTCGATCAAAAAGTACAAATTGACGCCGTTGGCCAGAGCTGCCTCTGCGGCATCGCCAAGATCAAGTCTGGCAAATGAATCGAGGTAATAAGTGCCATCTTTCAGATAGGTACCGGCACTTTCAAAACGGGCACTGGCTGCGTGTACCACACCCACCAAAACACACAGCAGCAAACCACCGGTAAAGCTCAACAAACGCGATGCGACGAAACGGCGCGGCAGTCGTTGTAGAAGCGAATTGTATTGGCTAAGCGAATTGACCATGCACTCGCGCGAACTCGATATCACTGTCTGGCAAGTATCGCATAGTAAAAACCATCAGAGTTGTGCTGACCCGGTAATATCTGCCGTCCATGCTGGCACTTTAGACCCCAGGTGGCGTCGATGTCGACTTCTGCAGCATCCGCCTGACCACGGAGAAACTCGGCGACCACCTGCTGGTTTTCCTGTTTGAGTATCGAGCAGGTCACGTACACCAGTCGCCCGCCGCGGGCCAGTGTAGGCCAAAGTGTTTTGAGCAACCGCAGCTGTGTTGCCGCCAGAACGTTTATATCGGTGTCACGGCGCAGATGCCGGATATCCGGATGCCGGCGCAATACACCCAATGCCGAACACGGGGCATCCAGCAATATCGCATTGAACGGCACGTCATCCCACCAGGAGGACAGGTCTGCGGCATCCGCACAGTGTAACGTCACACCGTCATGACCGAGCCGCTGCAGATTTTCCTCGACACGTGTCAATCGGTGCGCATCATTATCGATGGCGGTGAGATGAATACCCGGTTGCAGTCCTGCCAGATGCGCTGTCTTGCCGCCCGGCGCGGCGCAGGCATCCAGCACCCGCTCTGATGCCGCGGGCTTCAGCAGCTCAGCGGCAAGCTGGGCGGCACTGTCCTGCACGGCAAACTGGCCTTGCTCAAAACCCGGCAACGCCTCGACCCGAACACCACTGCTGACAGCAATTGAATCATTGCCGAGTTGCGCGACCGCCGCATCGATATCCGCTGCTGTTAATTCAGCCAGATAATCATCACGGCTAAGCTGCTGTGTATTTACACGCAACACCAATGGCGCTTTTTTATTAAACGACAACAAACACGCTTCTGCCTGGTCAGGCCAGTCACGGCTAACGCTGCTGTATAACCACTCAGGCACAGAATGTCGCGAGGGTGGACTGGCGTCAGCATTTGCCAGTAATTGTTCACGTGATCGTAAAAACTCGCGTAACGACGCATTCACCAACGACTTGGCCCAGCCTTTACGCATTTTATTGGTCAACGCTGCATAAGAACTGACCACTGCATAGTCAGGGGTGCGCATATAGATAATTTCGTACAACGCCTGCCACAACAACACTTTGACATCCGTATCTTTGTTGCGCATCGGTTTTTTTAGCAACTGCGAAACCACGGCATCCAGTCGTAGTGACCAGCGTATTGTGCCGAAGGTAATCTCCTGCAGTCGTGCTGCCTCACGAGCCTCAAGTGATTGTTGACGGCTGCGAATCATCTCACCCAATGATTTGCCATCTTTGACCACTGAAGTGAGCATCCGGATAGCATCCAACCGGTAGCTTTGCGACATCTCAGCCAAGTTGTGTTCCGACAGGCAGTGTTCGACTATTTAAAAAATCACCGACATTCACAGAGGATTTTCCGGGTGCCTGCACTTTGTGCAAGCGCAACACACCATCGCCTGTCGCCACATCGATACCGTGATCAGTACCGATCACCGTCCCTGCAGCAGCGTTACCACTGGCAGCTGTCGGTTCGATTAATCGGGACTCCCACACACGCAGTGTTTCACCACTTAACGTCGTTTGTGCTACCGGCCAGGCGTTAAACGCACACACCCGCCGATGGATAGCCACCGCACTGTCATGCCAGTTAATTACCGCTTCAGATTTTTGCAGCTTACTGGCATAGGTCACCTGCGCTTCATCCTGAACCACCGGGTTTAGTTTGTCAGCGATCATCAGGTCAAGTGTTTCAAGTAAGGCCTGCGCACCGATTTCTGCAAGCTGATCATGCAGTAGCGCTGCTGTCATGTTCTCGGTGATACGACATTCCACCCGTTGCAGCATATCGCCGGTATCCAGCCCTTGCGCCATCTGCATAATCGTCACACCGGTATCGGTATCGCCGGCTTCTATGGCTCGTTGAATGGGTGCCGCACCACGCCATCGCGGCAACAGTGAAGCATGAATATTCAAACAGCCATACTTCGGGATTTGTAACGCCTGCAGCGGCAGTATCAATCCGTAGGCGGCTACGATCATGACATCCGGCTGGTACTCACGCAGCTGATTCTGCGCTTGCTCATCGCGCAGCGTCAGCGGCTGTTGCACCGGTATCGACAAGTCATTCGCTTTGGCTTTAACCGGACTGAAAGACACCTTGCGGCCACGACCGGAGCGCCGGTCGGGCTGCGTATAAACAGCCACCACCTGATGATCACTTTCGGCCAAAGCCGATAGGGCTGGCACAGCAAAATCCGGTGTGCCGGCATACACAACTCGCAATTGATCAGACATCTGTCAGTGCTATTTTTCGTGCTTGATCATTTTCTTTTTTATTCGCCTGCGTTTCAGCGCAGACAAATAATCGACAAACATTTTGCCATCGAGGTGATCAACCTCGTGCTGTACGCAAACGGCAAGCAGTCCCTCTGCGTGTTTTTCGTAAGGGTTGCCATCGCGATCAAGCGCTTTAAAGGTAATGCTTTCTGCACGGCTGACACTTTCATAAATGCCCGGAATCGACAAACAACCCTCTTCGCCTTCAGCCTCGCCCTCTTTAGCGATAATTTCCGGATTGATCAGGGTCAGTGGGTCATCGTTGTGTTCTGAAACATCAATCACCACCACCCGCTGATGCACGTTCACCTGTGTGGCCGCCAGTCCGATTCCAGGTGCTTCGTACATGGTCTCGAACATGTCGTCGACCAAAGCACAGATCTTGTCGTCAACTTCTTCCACAGGTTTTGCCACCTTGCGAAGTCGGTCGTCGGGGTAGATCAGAATATCGAGCATTGCCATTGGTGTTCACGGGGTGATTATCAGCCCGCCAAGTGTAAGCCCTTGCGGCAGGATATCAACGCCTGTGGCCGTAACCGTGCGCATCATTTCTCTGCCGCAGCCCCCAACACGCGATACACCGCGCAATATCACAGCGCCTTGGCACTGTTTTTGGTTCCAACATGCAAAACACCGCCTTCAGGCGACTTCTCCAGCAAAGCATTCCGGACAACTATGACAATCCAAGCCCCGCTGACACACTCCATGCACCGCATCAGTCGCTCGAAAACGAATGGTCTGGTGAAATTTCTGGCAACTGCGGCTACCAGTATCGCTCTGTTTGGCTGTGCAAGTCAGGTCACGGTGCCGGACAGCCCGGCAACAAACGCGCAAATTGAACTGGCTGGTGCGTCACTTGGCGTCGAAGCCGGTGCTCTGAATGCCACCCCCGGCATGCGCACGCTGGCGATGTCGTCAGATCGCAAGCGCGCACTCCGCAGGCTCGCCGAGCGTTCTATCCGTACCGATCATCCGGGCCAGTACACCGTGGTGAAAGGGGATACGCTGTGGGATATTTCCGAGCGATTCCTGAACCGCCCATGGCTGTGGCCGGAAATCTGGCAGGTCAATCCGCAGATTGAAAATCCGCACCTGATTTACCCCGGAGACCGTGTCAGCCTGACCTATGTCAACGGGCAGCCCACCTTGCAGCTGATTCGTGCCTCCAGCAGAACTGACGGACCCATCCAGACTTACCCTGCAGACGGTCTGCAATCGTTTCTGGTGGAGCCGAAAATTGTCTCTGCGATGGACCTCAAACGAGCGCCTTATGTGGTCAGCACCGAAGATGATCGCCTGATCGCTTCAATCGGTAACCATATCTATGCACGTGGTGATCTCAACGATGGTCGCTACAGCATTTACCGCCCGGGCAAAGCGCTTATTGATCCGGACACCAATGAACTGCTTGGTCACGAAGCGATCCACGTATCACGCGCCAGCATGGTTACCACCGGTGATCCGTCAAAGCTGGTAATCACCAGCAACAGACGCGAAACGCTTATTGGCGATCGTCTGATGCCCACAGATACCACGGCACGCTTCGACTTCAAGCCACGCATGGCAGACATCGGCAAAACCGGAAAAATCATTTCACTGTTCGACGCACTTGTCAGAGTGGGTCAAAACCAGGTGGTTGTCGTTAACCTCGGAGCTGACGATGGTATGCAACCCGGTGATGTACTCAGCGTATATGGCGATGACCGCCGGGTACGTGACGTTGTCTCCGGCAAGAAACACGACTGGGTCACCATTGATGGCGAGAAATCAGGTGTGCTGATGGTCTTCCGCACCTTCGAACGCGCCAGTTATGCGCTGGTTATTCAGTCTGAGAAAACCATTAATCTGTACGACCGCGTCGGCGGAATCAGATAAAGTTCCGGCAGTTTAATAACACAACCGGCTCATCGCGAGCCGGTTGTTAGCAGTTCAATACCTCGGGTACACTGCGCTCACGCCACCCGATTGAAGTTACCGTAAAGATGTATACCGGCTGTTCCCCTCATGTCTGATCTGATCGTTCCCTGGCTGCGACTGGTCCATACCAGTGGGCTTGGTCCGGCACTGTTTCAAAAACTGCTCAAAGGCTTTGGATCGTTTGACGAGATCCAGCGTGCTTCAGACAGTAAGCTGGCATCGGCAGGGGTGTCGGCAAAAGTGATCGATGCCATGCATCAGGTCAACGAGCAACGCATCGAACAAGACCTGCAATGGCTGCAAGGAGGGGTGGATCGCGCGATTTTGCCATTGAATGCCCCCAACTACCCGCAAATACTCAGAGAAATACCTGATCCGCCTATTGTGTTGTATGTGCGTGGTGACCCGGACGTACTACTCACGCCGCAACTGGCCGTGGTCGGGAGTCGCAAGCCCAGCGTCACAGCGCAACACCACGCAACCAGCCTCTGCAATGAAATCGCCGGCTTCGGTATTACAATCACCAGCGGTATGGCGCTTGGCGTCGATGCCTGCGCACACCGTGGCGCGCTGGACGCCAATGGCCTGACCATCGCTGTTACCGCCACCGGACTCGACCGGGTTTACCCGGCACGCCATCAGAGCCTGGCTCAGGAAATCGCAGAATCCGGAGCGATTGTTTCGGAATTTCCCATTGGCACCAATCCGTTAGCCGGGTATTTCCCGCGGCGCAACCGCATTATCAGCGGCCTGTCGTACGGCACGCTGGTGGTTGAAGCGGCGTTAAAGAGCGGCACTTTAACCACCGCCGCACATGCCACCGATCAATCGCGCGAAGTGTTTGTCATACCCGGTGCGGTTAATAACCCGCAAACACGCGGCTCGAATGCGCTGATTAAATCAGGTGCTACCCTGGTAGAAAGCTCGGCAGATATTATGCAGCAACTGGCACCGCTGCTGCCTGCTACGCTTGCGTTCGAGCAACCCGCACAACCACAAGCCTACGACGATGATATTCCCACCGGTGACACCCCCACAGCACGGGTTTTACGCGCAATCAATCACGAGGCATTGTCAGTCGACAGCATCATCGAACAAACCGGGCTGGATGTTATCAGTGTCACTAACCTGACACTCGATTTGGAATTGCAGGGCATTATCGCCGCTGATGCTGCGGGACGATTTATTAAGGTTGCCGCAAAAAAATAACTGATTATTTTTACGCGGCTTTTTAGCAGAGGTTTTAAGTTGATTTTTACCTTTATAAAACAAATGCTTGCATATCTTTGAATACACCGGGATAGTTTTGTTTTTGTAACGGCAGACTGAACATAATTGACTTCGCGCACTGGCGCACCTGGTAAAAATGGTTTAAAAGCCACCCGTAGCGTTGAACGCAATAGTCGGTCGCCATCAGAAATCGTGGCGCTCTCATAACAAAAATACCGCTACAAATATGTGAGTAATGACTTTCTTCAACTATAAAAACGTACATAACGATAAAGCCAATCAAACTCCATGAGTAAAAATTTAATCATTGTCGAGTCACCGGCCAAGGGAAAGACAATAAAGAAGTATCTTGGCAAGGACTTCGAGGTACTCGCTTCGTATGGCCACGTACGTGACCTGGTCCCGAAAGAAGGTGCGGTTAATCCGGACGCTGACTTTGAAATGAAGTATCAGATTATCGAGCGCAATGAAAAACACGTTGCGGCGATCATCAAAGCACTGAAAAAAGCTGACACCCTGTTGCTCGCGACTGACCCGGATCGCGAAGGAGAGGCAATCTCATGGCATCTGGTAGAACTATTAAAAGAGAAAGGGCATCTGCAAGGCAAAGATGTAAAACGGGTAGTTTTCCACGAAATCACTAAAACTGCAGTTCAGGACGCAGTCGCCAATCCACGCGATCTGTCGTTTGATCTGGTTAACGCTCAACAGGCGCGTCGGGCGCTGGACTACCTGGTAGGTTTCAATCTATCACCGCTATTGTGGAAAAAAATCAGCCGCGGATTGTCCGCAGGCCGGGTACAAAGCCCGGCACTGCGTTTAATTGTTGAGCGCGAAGAAGAAATCGATCGATTTATCCCAGAGGAATACTGGACCTGTACCACCGACCTGCAGAAAGACAAGCAGGAGTTCACTGCGCGCCTGTTTACCCTTGAAGGGGAAAAATTTAAGCAGTTCACCATCACCGATGGCGATCGTGCCGCGATCGTCAAGGAACTGTTGAACAAAGCCTCCGGTGGCAAGCTGACCGTCGATAACATTGAAAAGAAACAACGCAAACGCAATCCGGTCGCACCGTTTACAACATCAACCCTGCAACAGGAAGCCGTGCGCAAGCTTGGATTTTCCGCACAGCGAACCATGCGCACCGCACAGCAACTGTATGAAGGAATAGACACCGGTGAAGGTGCCGCAGGTTTGATTACCTATATGCGTACCGACTCAGTCACCCTGTCACAGGATGCGATTGCCGACATTCGTCAGCACATCGAAAAATCCTATGGCAAGGATTACCTGCCGGAGTCACCACACTATTACAAGAACAAGTCAAAGAACGCTCAGGAAGCGCACGAATGTGTACGTGTTACTGTTGCCGATAAATCTCCCGAAAGTATCAAATCTTTTTTAAAGGAAGATCAGTACAAACTCTACTCTCTTATCTGGAAGCGCACCATTGCCTGTCAGATGATCCACGCTACCATGGACCAGGTCAGTGTTGACCTTGGCGCCGGCGAAGGAAACACCTTTAGAGCCAGCGGTTCAACGGTCCGCTTCCCGGGTTTTATGAAGGTGTACCAGGAAGATGTTGACGATAAAAAAGCCGGTGACGACAAAGACAAACGTCTGCCGGAACTCAATCAGGGCGACAAACTCGACGTCAAAGAGTTTGATCTGGATCAGCACTTCACAGAACCACCGCCACGCTTCACAGAAGCGAGTCTGGTAAAAGCCCTTGAAGAATTTGGTATCGGACGGCCGTCAACCTACGCAAGCATTATTTCCACTCTGCAGAATCGCGAGTATGTAGAAATGGACGCGCGTCGGTTTACCCCGACCGATGTCGGCAGCGTTGTAAACGGCTTTTTGTCAAAGCACTTCACCAAGTACGTTGACTATGACTTTACGGCCAACCTTGAAGACGAACTCGATGCCGTATCACGCGGTGAAAAAGAATGGGTACCGCTGATTCGAAATTTCTGGGACCCGTTCGAAGCGCAGGTTGCAGACAAAGAAGAAAACGTATCAATAGATGAAGCCAAGCAGTCGCGCGAACTGGGCACTGACCCCGAGAGCGGTAAGCCACTTTCAGTGCGTGTCGGACGCTTCGGCGCTTTTGCACAAATAGGCACCAAAGACGACGAAGACAAACCTCGATTTGCCGGTCTTCGCCCTGGCCAGAAGATGAATAAAATCACCTTCGAAGAAGCCATGGAACTTTTCAAACTACCGCGCAAGCTCGGTGAAAATGCCGAAGGTGACAGAATTACTGTGGCCATAGGACGCTTCGGACCGTACGTTAAGTACGACTACTACGAAGAAGGTGCTAAAAAGCTCACCACCAAGTACGCTTCTATGAAAGAAGAAGACGGCGATGATCCCTACACCATCACGCTGGAGCGAGCCTGTGAGATTGTGGCCGCTAAAAAAGAAGCCGACGCCAACAAGGTGGTTAAAGTCTTTGAAGAAGACCCCGAGATCCAGATTCACAATGGTCGATGGGGCGCTTATCTGACTAACGGCAGCAAGAACGCCAAGCTTCCCAAAGAGATGAAAGAAAAGCCGCTGGAAATTGATTTTGCGACTGCCAAAAAACTCATTGATGAAGCACCCGAAAGACGTGGACGCGGTAAAAAGAAAGTAGCAGCCAAGAAAAAAGCCACGGCTAAAAAGACTACTGCCAAGAAATCTGTCTCAAAGAAAAAAGCCTCATCCAAAAAGAAGGCTAAGAAAAAAGCCACGGCAAAAAAGAAAGTCAGTGCTAAAAGTACCGATCAAAATCCCGGCGCAGAGCCGGTAAAAGCAGAAACCAACTGATCAGTTTTTAAGGTAACTGTCAGTGAGCACAGTGCAGATATCTTCTGCACTGTGTAGCAATCAGAACACATGAACAATCAACGCGGAACCAGTATTCAACGCGCTGCCAGCGTCGTGGCACAAGGCGACATTATCGCCTACCCGACCGAAGGTGTGTTCGGCCTCGGCTGCAATCCCTTCAATGAGCAGGCCGTCGAATCACTGATAAAACTCAAAGCACGATCATCAGAGAAAGGTCTGATCATCATTGCCGCAAACCGACGGCAACTTGAACCCTTGATCGCCCCGATCAGTGAAGCGATCGACGAACAACTGCGTGCCAGCTGGCCCGGACCAGTAACCTGGATACTGCCTGCTGCAACCACTGCATCCGAACTGCTTACCGGCGGGCGTACCACCATTGCCGCACGTGTCACAGCACATCGTGCCGCTGCAGAACTGTGTGAGGCCTGTGGTCATGCACTGGTATCTACGTCGGCCAATGTCAGCGGGCACTCGCCCTGCCTCGATGCTACTGCGGTTGATGCAACGTTTACCAATCTGGGATATATCGTCGATTTACCCGTCGGAGACCTGCAGGGACCCACGCCAATATTCGATGGCGTTTCCGGTAAACAGTTACGATAATGCCTGCATGCAAAACACTATAGACATCGATGCGGTAAGCACCTACCTCACACAACTGCAGGATCGCATCTCAACGGCTATTCAACAACTGGATGGCGAAGCCACGCTCACTGAAGATAGCTGGCAGCGGGATGGTGGCGGCGGTGGACGCAGCCGCGTATTCAGCAACGGATCTGTTTTTGAACAGGCCGGTGTTAACTTCTCACATGTGTTCGGCGATGCCCTGCCCGCTTCAGCCAGCGCTGGCCGTGAAGATATCGCAGGCCGCGGTTTTCAGGCAATGGGCGTTTCACTGGTGTTTCATCCACACAATCCTTATGCACCAACCACACATTGCAACGTGCGTTTTTTTGTTGCAGAAAAAGAAGGTGCAGAGCCAGTCTGGTGGTTTGGCGGCGGCTTCGACCTAACCCCTTACTACGGCAACCATGCAGATTGTGTTCACTGGCATCAAACTGCCAAAGACGCCTGCGATCCTTTTGATGCCAGCCATTATCCGACGTTTAAAAAATGGTGCGATGACTACTTCTACCTGAAGCATCGCAAAGAACCCAGAGGCGTCGGCGGGATTTTTTTCGACGATTTTAAAGAACAAAACTTTGCCCATAGCTTTGCGTTTATGCAAAGCATTGGCGATGCTTTTTTGCCCGCCTACCTGCCGATAATTGAACAACGCAAGGACACCCCCTTCAGCGATGCCCAACGCCAGTTCCAGCTGTACAGACGCGGGCGCTATGTTGAATTTAATCTGGTGTTTGATCGCGGCACACTATTCGGCCTGCAGTCCGGTGGACGCACCGAGTCCATTCTAATGTCACTGCCGCCACTGGTTCGCTGGCAGTACAACTGGTCCCCGGAACCCGGCTCTGCAGAAGCAGAACTGTATGACTACTACCTGCAGTCCCGGGATTGGCTTGCAGAATAGCCACTATTATTACCGGACAGAAAAGTCCGCTAACCTCAGAAAATTTTTGTGAATTGACACACATCGGCCTGCGCGCAGCATAGGCAACATGTGACGCCTTTCAACACGGCAAAGCGACCTGCTTCTCATTTTCATTCGCTTTGTGAAATGCATCACTCCCTACTTGCCCAGGCGAATAATGAAAAAACTGAATATTCTCGCGGCACTTTCCTGTGCTGTCTTATCGCAAACGGCCGTCGCTGCAGACTATGTGGCGGTTGTGGTGGAAGCCGAAAACTATTCCCAGAAAAACCCGCTGTGGCGGGTTTTCAGCAACAGCAGCCAGCCCAACGTTAACCCGGATCCTGATGGCTCCCACCACAGCAGCGCCAGTGGCCGTGCCTACCTTGAACTCCTGCCCGACACCCGCGTCACCCATGGTGATCAGCTCAGAACAGGCACCAATTTCTGGCCAACCGGTGGCCAGGGCCCGGCAATCAGTTACTCGGTAAACTTTCCTGAAAGTGGACGTTACACGGTTTGGGTCAAAGCCTACTCGACCGGTACCGAAGACAACGGTATTCACGTGGGCATCAACAACACCAACCCCGGCTCCGGCGAACGTATCCAGTGGTGTAACGGTAAAAACAGCTGGACCTGGTCAAGCGCGCAGCGCGCCAGCAACAATCATTGCGGCACGCCACGCACCATCACCCTTGATGTTCCCTTCGCAGGCGCTAACACCATTACCTTCACCGCACGTGAAGATGGCTTTGAAATCGATCAGTTTATGCTGATCAAAGAAAACGTATCAGGCCTGCAGTGCGCCCCCACCGGTAGTGACGATGTATCGTGCAACCGCAATGCTTCAGGCAGCACCAGTAACAACAACACACAAGCCCCGACACCTGAGCCCCAGCCGCAACCGATTGCCGAGCCCGCGCCGGTGGTAACTCAGTCAGCGCCACAGCACCCCGCTTGCGCGTCCGGTTCATCTGACCCGGATGGTGATGGCTATGGCTGGGAAAACGGCGCCACCTGTGTGGCAGCAAGCACCACTGCCAGCAACACAGCCAGTAGCAGTGACGCCGGCGCCAACACCGTGCCGGTTTGTGTCAGCCCGCTTGCCGACGAAGACGGCGATGGCTGGGGTTGGGAAAACAATAGTACCTGTGTGATTGATGGTTCATCAGCAATGGACGCAGTGGCAACAGCCAACGCAACCAGCAATGAAGCCACCCCTGTGTGTGCTTCGGCGTCGAGTGACTCTGACAATGATGGCTGGGGCTGGGAAAACAACCGCAGCTGCATTGTTCAGTAATCTCACTTCTCCGTGAATAAAAAAGGCCCGCATTGCGGG
Source organism: uncultured Granulosicoccaceae bacterium (assembly GCA_938008205.1). Classification (GTDB taxonomy): domain Bacteria; phylum Pseudomonadota; class Gammaproteobacteria; order Granulosicoccales; family Granulosicoccaceae. Next base: position 3,225 of record CALLLY010000315.1, on the reverse strand, counting down.
CCTTTTTTTTAATACACTACCGACATAGTACACGGGGAAAGTTACGATGTTAACGTCAGACGAAATCAATACCTACCATCGCGATGGCTATGTTACACCCGACTATCAGCTGCCTTACGATATGGTCGAGTGGCTAAGACTGCGCCACCAGCAACTGCTCGAAAAACATCCGCAATTTTCCCAGTATTGTTCGGCCCTGCTGGCGTATGACACCGGTTTTTTAAAAGTCGCAAAGGAGCCGCAGATACTGGATATGGTGAGCCAGTTAATTGGTGATGATATCGCGTTGTGGAACAGCAGTTTTTTTGCAAAGCCTGCAAAAAACGGCCATGCAACGCCATGGCATCAAGACGGAGAGTACTGGCCTATCACACCGCTCGCGACTTGCACGGTATGGATTGCTCTTGATCACGCCACTGAGGAAAACGGCTGTTTACAAGTGATGCCGGGCTCGCATAAAAAGCAACAACTATTGCAGCATCACACCAACAACAGCGACAACATCACACTGAATCAGGAGCTCGACAGCGACTTTTATGACAGCAGTCGTGCACACAATATCATTCTTAAACCCGGGCAGATTTCATTGCACGATGTGTATCTGGTACATGGATCAGGCGCTAATCATTCATCACAATCCAGAAGAGGCATGACGCTTCGCTATATGCCTACAAGCTCGGTCTATGATCGTCAGCTTGCCGAAAAAATGCGCCCCAACGACGACCCGAAACTGAGTATGTCAGAGCGCACTTTGTATCTACTGCGAGGCAAAGACAAAAGCGGTCATAACGACTTCAGCATCAGGCACTGATCGCAAACCGGTATTGCCAATAAAGCTTCTGCTACGAAAAAGAATCTGCCAGAAAATCACTCATACTGCGCCACGATCGTTTGTCGGCGACGGCATCGTACACAGTGCCAAATTCCGGATCGGCAGCGGCAGGATTAGTAAAGGCGTGCATAGTATTGCCATAAGCATGGATCTGCCAGTCGGCTTGCGCTTCAGTCAGTTCGTCTGCCAGTGCCACCATGGTATCCGGTTGCGCCATTGGATCAGCATAACCATGTAACACCAGTACCCGTGCTTTAATTTTTCTGCCAACCGTATTACCCGGTGCGGAAAACAGCCCGTGAAAACTCACCACCGCATTAATCGACGCACCGGTTCTGGCAAGATCCAGCACGCACAATCCACCAAAGCAATAACCAATCGCAGCCACCCGGGATGGATCGGCTTCGGGTTGTGCAATTGCCGTATCGACCGCCGCCTGCATTCGTGCCTGCAACATGGTGCGATCTTCAAGCAGTGGCGTCATTAACTGCTGGTTTTCTTCTTTGCTCCCCCCTAATACGCCCTTGCCATAGAGGTCCAGGGCAAACGCTGCATAACCAAGCTTTGCCAGTTCACGGGCTTTTTGAATGGCAAAATCATCGCGACCACCCCAGGCATGCGAAACCAGCACCACCGGCCGTTTGGTTTGACTGGCATTGTCCACTGCCAGAACGCCTTCAAACACGCTATCACGATGCGAGTACTCTACCTCTCGTGTTTCTACCGCCATGCCGGGTCCTTATAAATGATCGAATCGATGAGTTTAGCGGCTATTTCCAACTCTGCGAAAAAGCCGCCTGCATAAGCGAAACTCCGCACTAATGAACCATCGCAGTGACGACATTCGTGTTCCTTAACAGGTGCCTGGTGACGCCGCCGAACAACAACTGCCGAGGGCGCGCCCGACTGTATCCCCCCACCACCAGAAAGTCCGCTCGCAGCTCCTGACAACGATCAAGTAACGCTTCCCCGGCCGTTTTTTGTTCGCGATTAAGCAAAACAATATCAATGTCAGTCTCATGCGTGGCAAGGTACCTTTTGAGCAAATCCGCGGAGGCGCGCCGTTCACGGGCAACCACCGCGGTTACTGACTCCATGCGGGTGAGCCATGGCACTGTCATCGCCACCGCACGGGACGACTGCACGCTGTCATTCCAGCCGATCACTGCGTGTTCACACTGCCTGGCCTGCCACTTTCGAGGCACCACCAGCACCGGCCTGCCCGACCCCATCATGATAGATTCCAGCGTCTCCCCAACAGGAGTCTGGCGGATCGTGTTATCAGAGAGCTCCGGAGCGGTGATTGCCGTCACGTCGTTAAGCCGGGCACGCTCAATCAACACATCCGTTTTGCGCCCTTCCACAGATTCAAAACTGGCAGAAACCTCCGCTGACGAAGGATCATCGACACCGACAACCAGCACCCCGGCGGTATCACAGGCAGCACGAAATCGGGTTTCGACCTGCGCCGATGCACGCTCGGAGGCTAACGCTGCTTCTTTGACCACAGTCTCTTTGAGCGCGCCGCTCAAACTACCAAACAGAAAGGGTTCCGAAGACGCACTATCACTGCGAACGTGTACTGCGTTGACATGTCCGCCAAAGCGTCTTGCCACAATAAACGCTGTCTCAAGGGCATTAAAACCGCGCTCTCCTTCATTGAGCGGTACCAAAATCGACTTGATCGACATGTTTTTTCCTCTTAGAACAACAATTTACGGGGGATTCAGAGCTCGTCTGAACTTTCTGCCAGCTCAATTGTAAACCAGATTCATAAGCTGTTTTGTGTACCGCAAAATTCATTTTTTCAATGGATGCGCGGGGTAACTCACCGTAAAGACCTATCCACCCCGGCCGATCCCCTACCTTTAACACCGTTCAATTGCCCGGACGCCAGCCGTGCGTGCGTCCTCGAGTTCACTCATGTCCAAAGATGATATGAAATTCAGCATCGAACCAGCGAGTGACTATCGCAGGGCACGCTACACCCTGCGCTGGCGAATTTTGTCGATCGCCATGGTTGGCACCATCGGTTTTATTCTGTTTCTGGTGGTGTTGCTCAGCGAGTCAAAAGACAATGCCGATCTGTTGCAGGAGATCCGTGAGGTTCGATATCCGGTGCAGGAAAACCTGGTTGCCGCATTCAATGAACTGGAAGCCATCGACAGCAACCTTGAACACGCGTTTATCTCATCGAACACTTCCCTGCTCGACCACTCGATGCAACTGGCAGCACAGTTCCGTGCACATCTGCACAATGCGATGGTACTGGAGGAAAAACACAAACAGGATGTTACCGAGATACTCAGTCAGTTTGACCAATACTTTGGTGACTCCCACGCCCTTGCTCAGGCGATTATCACCAAACAAATGGAGTTCTCGGAGAGTACCTC
>CALLLY010000314.1 GCA_938008205.1 uncultured Granulosicoccaceae bacterium | reverse complement strand
ACGTACCGGCCAGCAAGCGCCGGCAGATCTCATTGGCAGATGTGCCGGTGAAGTTCGATTCGCTGTGTGTACTACACATTCTTATCTGAACAAACACGCACTCACAAGCGAAAATTGCCTGAACAAAGGACAGCATTTTATTCAACTGGACAATAACTTTGCTGCGGCAACATTCTATGCATGGCAATCGGCCAATGAAGATACTGCTTCTAACATCTACATTAATGGTTTTCTCGGCGCGTACAGATATTGCCGGGCCGGACTTGGTATCGCTCTGCTTCCAGCCTACATACTGGATTTCGACTCGGAATTAGTCGCACTGCCTTGTAACAACCTGCCAACACCGAACCAGCTATGGATACTCAGCCACGCCGACTTACGTGACACCAATCGTGTAAAAGCCGTGAGACAGTTTCTGGCAGAAGAACTGTCGCTTGTTTTTGACACCGAATAGCACCCACAACCCGCTAACTAACATAACGCACCGGATCGGTAAGCCCTGCTTCTGCAAAACCACGTAACCGTAACATACAAGAGTCGCAGCCACCGCAAGATACACCATCGGCTGATGGATCGTAACAGCTGATAGTATTGCCGTAGTCCACACCGAGCGCTATCCCCTGCTCCACCGTTTGCGCTTTGGTCAGATTAATAAGCGGTGTATGAATAGAGAGTTTCTGATTACCCTCCACGCCTGCTTTAGTTGCCAGATTGGCCATGTTTTCATAAGCTTCAATATACTCCGGCCTGCAATCAGGGTAACCGCTGTAATCAAGTGCACTCACACCAATAAATATATCCTGCGCATTAAGCACCTCTGCCCAGGCCAGTGCAAAAGACAGAAATACGGTGTTTCGCGCCGGCACATAAGTCACCGGTATTTCACTACCTACCTGGTCTGCAGATTCGTATTTAGGCACGTCAATATCGTCGGTTAAAGCAGAACCACCAAACATCCGCAAGTCAATATCCGCAACGACGTGTTGCACCACCCCGATTGCTGCAGCCACTTTCTTTGCTGCATCAAGCTCTATCGAATGGCGTTGCCCGTATCGAAATGAAAGCGCATAAGGCACATAGCCCTGATCTTTGGCTATGGCGAGGACTGTGGTGGAGTCGAGCCCGCCACTGAGCAGTATTACCGCGTTTTTTTCAGACATTATAAAATGACCATATTCAGGTATTTCAGTGAGAAACCAGGGGAATCACCAGGGAACTTCAATTGTCACTTTTCCAAGACTGCAGCAGGTAATCTTCTGGTATGCCCGGTTTTGGGAAATCGATAAAACAGATTCTGCGCGGACCTGCAAAATAATAACAGCAACCCGGTAAAATCCGGCACAAGTTCTTTACTGGCCTGCAGATCCGCCGCTCAGCACCTATGCTCTATCATTCGGCAATTAAGTCCACTGTTTGCACAGTTGCCACAGGCATACGCTGATATAATACAACCGTAAAGTACGATAGTAATTCAACCTGATTATCTTTCGAGTTCAAGAGCATGAAGAGACGATTTTTTATGCAACTGGGTGGTCTGGCAGCGCTAAGCTCTACGATCCCCCGACTGCACGCCGACAGTAGCCCCGCCGCTTCATTTTCGATAACGGCCAAAAGCTCCGAGGTTAATCTGGTCGGACCTGACTTTCCGGCAACGGCTGTGTGGGGCTACGATGGCAAGGTTCCCGGAACCGAGTTGCGACTAGTCCACGGCGAGGCACTGAAAGCAAAGATAAATAACGCTCTGGAGGTGCCTACCGCAGTTCATTGGCATGGCATCAGGCTGCCAAACGCCATGGACGGTGTTGCCGGTTTAACGCAACCCGCCATCATGCCCGGTGAAACATTTAACTACACATTTACTCCACCGGATGCCGGCACCTTCTGGTACCACTCACACGTAAACGCCTACGAGCAGGTTGGTCGCGGTCTGTACGGCCCGCTGATTATTGAAGAGAAAAACCCACCCAAAGCAGACAGAGAACTGGTGTGGATGATCGACGACTGGCGCTTGTTGGACGACGCTTCAATCAAAGACGATTTTGGTGGCGGGCACGATCGATCTCACGCAGGACGCATTGGCAATGTACCCACCGTGAATGGGCGGTTCCGCGATGTGGTGAAAGTTCAAAGCGGTGAACGTATTCGAATCCGAATCATCAACGCCTCCAACGCGCGCAACTTTGCACTGTCATTTGGCGATCTCTCACCTATGGTGATCGCCATAGACGGGCAACCCGTCACTCCGTATAAGCCAGACGAAGACATTGTCATCGGGGCTGCAGGACGCGTAGACGTGATGGTAGATATGACCGGTGACCCGGAGTCTGTTTCACCGGTTGTCGATTCATTTTATCGCCAGTCCTTCGACCTCATAAAATTCGCCTATGAACAACAACCGTTACGAGAAAATCCCCTCGATTCCACCATTGCGCTGGCAGGTTCCGTTATTCCAGAACCCGATCTGACAGACGCTATAGCCCACGACGTTGTGATTGCCGGTGGAGCCATGGGCGGCCTGAGACAGGCAATGCTCGACGGTAAATGGCTTGGCCTGCGCGAAATTGCTCAGCAGGGTTATGTCTGGGCGATGAATGACATCGTTGCCAACAAGCTCGACATGGCACCCCTGATCGATACAAAAAAAGGTCAGACAATCAAACTGAAACTGGAAAACCAAACCGCGTTTCCTCACCCGATGCACCTGCATGGCCACCATATGAAGCTACTGTCTATAGATGGCAATGCACTGGCAGAACCGCGCTGGGTTGACAGCCCGCTGCTCATGCCTCGCCAGACCATCGAACTCGCTTTCGTTGCAGACAACCCGGGAGACTGGTTGTTTCATTGCCATGTGCTCGAGCACCATGCTGCGGGCCTTGGCACCCTGGTCAGAATTACCTGAGACAATTTAATGAATAAGCTAAAAACAATAGTCGCCACACTAACACTCACGATCGGCTGTACTGCACTTGCACATACCGGAGTGACTGGCATTGTAAAAGAGCGTATGGATGCCATGAAAGACATGAGCAAAATGTCGAAAGAAATTTCAGCCATGTTCAAAGGCAAAACACAGCTCGATCACAACACGCTGGCAACCGCGGCGGATGCGTTTGTGATGCACGGCACCGAAATGAAGGCACTGTTTCCTGATACCCATGACAGCAGAATGGGTAAAAAAACCGAAGCACTGCCAAAGATCTGGGAAGACGAAGCAGGATTCAATGCAGCTATTGAAGACTTTATTGCTCTTAGTGAATCCCTGCAGCAAACTGTAGCTGAAACAACCGATGAAAAAGCATTGAAAAAGGCATTTCAAAAAACTGCGAAGTCCTGTTCCGGCTGTCACAAACAGTACCGTAAGCCCAAACGCTGATTGGCTCAATTCTATGAAAACTTTATCGATTAGTCATTTGTTAGTCTTACTTTGCCTGGTAAGTGCTGGCCTTTACGCAGCTGATAAGGGCACTGACGGAGTATTAGTTGCTCTACAGGCAGATGATCTAAAAGTGGTACAGGCCGGAGAAGTTGTTTATCAGGCCAATTGCGCCGCATGCCACGGAAAATATCTGGAAGGTCAGCCTAACTGGCGGCAGCGCGATGCCAACGGCTATCTCCCGGCACCACCGCACGATGCCGAGGGCCACACCTGGCATCATGCAGATGACCTACTGTTCGAAATTACCAAGTACGGGCCCGGTGCCGTTATCGGCGACAAAAACTACAAAACACTCATGCCCGCCTATCAGGGTCTGCTAAGTGATGACGAAATTATCGCTGTGCTGTCTTTTATCAAAAACACCTGGCCCGAAGAAGAACGGGCCTGGCAGGAACAAGTCAACGGAAACGACCCGAATACGTTCGGCACCGTTGAAAAGAAATCATCCTTACTGGATCAATTGAAAAAATAGATGGCTATATTCAGGAATAAACATGCAACACAAAATTATTTCGTTTAGTCGCTGCCTGCTGTTATCTACAATACTGCTGAGTGCCTGCGGACAAGACTCCACGCCGATTCCTGATGAATCCAATCCGACCATCACCTCCAGTCTGGATCAGATAATCAGTCAGTCAAAAATCACAGTTTACAAAAGCCCAACCTGCGGCTGTTGTAAAGAATGGGTCACCTATCTGCAGGACGAAGGATTCACTGTCGATTCCATAGATCACGATAATATGGATGAAATTAAAAACAAGCTTGGCTTACCAAAGCCGGAGTTAAAATCATGCCATACGGCAGTAGTGGACGGATACATTATTGAAGGGCACGTACCGGCAAATGATATAGAAAAGTTACTCACGGAAAAACCTTCCAGTATCAAAGGGCTTAGTGCTCCGGGCATGCCGGTTAACTCCCCCGGTATGGCAAGCAGAATTCCTAAAGACTATGCGGTGTTGTCATTCACAGAGACTGGTGAAACTGCAGTGTATTCTCAGTACTAACCTGGTTTGTTCAGTGAGAGGCTCCCATGGCCATCTGATAGTGATGCATTTGATGATGCGAATCGAGAGACATAAAGCCATAAAAACCCAGCGCCTTCAGAAACGTTAGCATCTCGTTGTTATCGGCTTTAATGGTGACCTTCGCACCAGCAACCTTAAGCTCAGTATTTATACGCCAGCCGCGAGACTGCTGAATAAAACCGGCGTGGGTCGGCACCATGCTTTGGATTGAGTCAATTACCTCGCCAATGCCGGAGACTTCAAAACTGATTTGATTTTCCATGACCGTAGATACTACGGTCGACTCCAGAATCAGCCGGTTCATATCTACCAGATGAGCATGTAGCCCATCAATATTGACCTTCTCCCACACAGTAGCGGTATCGTTTTCGAGCAAGGCTACCACCTCTATCAGCGCCGCGAATGCAGACTGCCCGCCCTCTGAGAGCTTTGCACTTCCCATCGTATGCATACCGTGATTCATCACGCCCGCATCGTGCGCTGTGTGCTTTTTCTTCACTAAAAGAGAAAGCGCTACCACGGCCACGATAACACTGAGAATTGCAATGAGCCGAGAATTCATGTCTGTTTCCATGGATATTTCGGTGCATAATGACCCTGTCATCTCCGAGCACATATGATTTGAATCATGTTTGTAGATCAATTGCCAGATCCCCTGAACCGGTTAGGCAGCAAAGACAGCGTGACAAGACACCTGACTTCTGGTGAAGCCCTGTTCACGCAAGGGTCTACAACATCAGGGCTCTACTTTGTACAAAGCGGCGAGATCATACTCAGCAGAACCACTGACAGTGGGCACTCAGTAGTTATTCACCGTGCACGTTCCACAGACACCTTTGCAGAGGCCTCACTTTTTTCTGATGTCTACCACTGCTCCGCCACAGCCGGTTGTGCATCTGTAGTGATCGAATGCCGAAAATCTGCGACAAGAAAATTATTGAATGACAACCCGGACTTTACATTGTCTATGCTGGAACGGCTTGCTAAACAACTACAAACCAGCCGACGACAAGTAGAACTGCTTTCTATAAAAAAAGCGACTGATCGTGTACTCGCCGCACTTACCGATGGTTTACTCGGGGACGATATCAACAGTTTCGCAGACACCATAGGTCTGGCCCCAGAGACGGTATACCGGACTTTGGCGCAACTCACCAACGAGGGAAAAATCAATAAAACTTCTCGCGGGAAGTATCAGCTTCCAAACCCGAACGTTTTAACACGCTAATACTTCACACTGGTACTTTGGCCATCACTAAGAAGGGGCACCGGATACCACGGACACCTGTGATATTCTAATCGCACTTCTCAATTCGTGTGAAACAATGGCAGAGAGAAAACTCAAAATAAAAACCAGCATGGGCGCGCTTTCTGCGACCATTAACGAACCTGCCTCGGCTACGCATGCCCTGTTGCTGGCACACGGTGCCGGTGCAGATCATCAGCATTCACACATGGCAGCTCTGGCCGCGTCCTTTGAAAGCCAGCATATATTTACACTGCGATTTAATTTTCCGTTTAAAGAAGCTGGCCGTAACCGAGTGGATTCCAAAGCAATTTCTATTGACTGCATTGAACAGGCAGCCAAAAAGCTACAAAGTGAATGCAGCTCTCCACTATTGTTAGGAGGCCACAGCTTCGGCGGCAGGATGGCAACCCATGCGGTTGCAGAAGGTACCATACTGTGCAAAGCGATGATTCTGTGTTCATTCCCGCTTCACCCTGCCGGTAAGCCCGGTGTAGATCGCGCACAACACCTGCCGGAGATAGCAGTCCCTATGCTGTTTTTAAGTGGCACCAGAGACAAACTGGCGGAACAGGCACTGCTGGACAAGCAACTGAATAATCTTGCACTCCACAATCACGTGCACTGGCTGGATACGGGGG
>CALLLY010000313.1 GCA_938008205.1 uncultured Granulosicoccaceae bacterium | reverse complement strand
GGCCATAGAACAAAATCAGGCTAACCCCAGCTGGCGTGAACGCACTTACCGACCAGACGATGGCAGCGCTCCTTTTTTTCAGGATTACTGTGTCTGGTCAAAGTTCGACGGTTACCGTGCATTGGTAGAAGACTCACCTATGGGCGAGATTGCAGCAACTTTAATGCAGTCTCGCAGTGCCAGAATATTTCATGATCACATACTGGTAAAAGAACCCGGTAACTCAGTCGTCACGCCATGGCATCAGGACAAACCCTATTACCTGGTCGATGGTCGGCAAACGGTGAGCTTCTGGGTGCCGCTCGACCCGGTACCAAGAGAGCGTACTATTGAATACGTTGGCGGTTCGCACAAGGGTGGTAAGCTGTTTAAACCGCAGCGCTTTGACGGCACCGATCTATATAAAAATGATCAGTCCGAACCGGTACCCGATATCAATGCCAACAAGTCTGATTACAACATTCTTGGCTGGAGCGTTGAACCGGGAGATGCGGTTGCTTTCGATTTCGGAACACTGCACGGTGCGCCAGCGAATAGTTCGCCGGACAGACGCCGCGTGATATCACTGCGGTGGGTGGGAGATGACGCTAAGTTTATTCAACGACCAGGTAATACGTCACCGGCATTTCCCGACCTTACTTTTACCGATGGGGCCAAATTTGAAGGGGAGGACTTTCCAGTTATTTATAGTCAGTGATGGCTGAGCAAAATTTCGGTTTGAAGCCAGCGAATAAAAGCCTCTCAAGCGCTGAGCCTCCCGCTTGCGGGAGGGTATCAATCGAGTCTCTTACCGGCGCCCGCAAGCGGATTGCATTAGTCTACAGCGATCCATATGCCTTGGTAAAACCACTTAATGAAATGGGTATATCAATCGGACCAGCACCTTCGGCGGCGACTGTCACTGTTGCCGTATTACCTTTCTTTAACGCCTCTATGACTTCTGCACTCAGCGGTTCCCGGACCAGGCATCCGTGCTTCTGACAAATTCGAAACGGCGCTCCACGCTCCTCTGCGGTATCTATTTTCAGACGCAAACCAAACTCCAGCAACACGCCCAGCGGCGTGACTATGTCTGCCACGGCCTCAACTCTGATGCCGTCGATTTCCGCACTTTCATCATCTACCTTGCGCACTACGAACTCAATGGCCGGAGACCCCTGGGGATCTTTACCCAGCTGTGTCATCGCGCAGGGAGGCGCACCGCCAGGCTCACACACCAGATTCCAGTCACCCACCTGGGTCACCTGCAAATCAGGAGCTGCCGGGGCAGACTGGGTTGTTGCGGGCTGTTCAGCCTGCTCCAGATCGCTGATTTTCTGCGCCGCTACCGAAGCAGACAGACCTGTGAGCGAAAATAAGACAAAAAGTCTGCAAACCAGATTATTACTGTTCACGATCAATCTCTTTTGGTTAATGCGCTATTGCAACACCAGCGCGTGTGTCTTTCAACATGGGTAACGGTATCGACACACGCGCAGCGGGATCAATTACGCCATCGAACCGTAGACCGGGAATCGGCGGCAAAGTGCCGTCACCTTTTCACGCACCTCGGCACTGACGGCTTCATTATTGATGTCGTCGAGAACATCGCACATCCAGCCAGCCAGATCTGCCATTTCCTGTTCTTTGAAGCCGCGTGTGGTCGCCGCAGGAGACCCTATGCGAAGCCCGCTGGTAACGAACGGTGATTGCGGATCTTTAGGGACCGTATTTTTGTTAACCGTGATATGCGCGCGCCCCAATGCCGCGTCAGCCTCCTTACCGGTGAGACCCTTGTCGATAAGATCGAGCAGGAACAGGTGATCGTCTGTACCACCGGAGACGATGCTGTAACCGCGCTCCAGAAACACGTTACACATGGCTCGCGCGTTATCGAGAACCTGTTGCTGATACGCCTTAAAGCCGGGCTCCAGTGCTTCTTTAAATGCCACCGCCTTGGCAGCAATCACATGCATTAAAGGACCGCCCTGCATTCCAGGGAAGATATTTGAATTGAACTTCTTTTCAAGCTCTGGATTGGCGCGGGCGAGAATAACGCCACCGCGCGGGCCTCGCAGGGTCTTATGTGTAGTACTGGTGACCACATCGGCAAACGGAATCGGGTTTGGATACAAACCTACCGCAACCAGCCCGGCCACGTGCGCCATATCTACAAGCAGGTAGGCGCCTACTTCATCACAGATGTCGCGAAATTTTTTCCAGTCAATAATTTTTGAGTAGGCAGAGAAACCCGCCACAATCATTTTCGGCTTATGTTCTCTGGCCAGAGTTGCCACCTGATCGTAATCAATTTCACCGGTGTCTTCATTGAGCCCGTATTGAACCGAGCTATAGATCTTCCCGGAGAAGTTAACTTTTGCGCCATGGGTCAAGTGGCCACCATGATCAAGAGACATCCCGAGCACAACATCACCCGGCTCACACAGTGCCATGTATACCGCCGCGTTAGCCTGCGAACCCGAGTGCGGTTGCACATTGGCATAGTCTGCATTAAACAGCTTCTTAACTCGATCAATAGCCAGCTGTTCGGCAATATCAACAAATTCACAACCGCCGTAGTAACGCTTTTCGGGATACCCTTCCGCATACTTGTTGGTAAGTACAGAACCCTGAGCTTCCATCACACGGCGGCTGGTGTAGTTTTCAGAGGCAATCAATTCAACATGATCTTCCTGACGTTGTCTCTCCTGTTGCATGGCCGCCCATAACTCATCGTCGTAGCCTGCAATGGTGGCGTCTTCAGTAAACATAGTTAAACTCTCCTGACATAGGTAGATATAGAATTATTTCGAGTGTGCAACGGATCTTCCCGCTCACACTATTCGTTTCAACTGTCCGCGCTTGTTATTGGCAAACTTCTGATCCGCAACATTCTGATCAAAAAGATCAGCCAGCTGTGCTGTCATTGCATTGGCAAGTTCACTGACATTAGCAATGGTTGCCGCGCGTCGGTAGTACTGAGTGACATCGTGGCCGATGCCTATTGCCGTTAATTCAATCGCCGGATCTCCTTCCACCAACGCAATAATCTCGCGCAGGTGACGCTCCAGAAACTTACCGGGGTTCGCAGAAAGTGTTGAATCATCGATAGGCGCACCGTCGGATATCATCATCAGAATTTTGCGTTTCTCGGGCCGGTTGGCAAGCCTTTGATGGGCCCAGATCAACGCTTCACCATCGATGTTTTCTTTCAACAATCCTTTGCGCAGCATCAGACCCAGATTGTTGCGTCCGCGGCGCCACGGCGTATCGGCAGACTTATAGATGATATGCCGCAAGTCGTTCAATCGACCTGGATTAGCCGGATGTCCTGCGGCAACCCACTGCGTTCTCGACTGACCACCCTTCCACGCCCGAGTGGTAAAACCGAGGATTTCCACACCCACGCCACATCGCTCCAGGGTATTGGCCAGAATATCCGCACAAGCAGCAGCAACAACAATAGATCTGCCATGCATTGATCCGCTGTTATCAATCAAAAGCGTTACTACAGTATCTCTAAACTTGGCATCCTGTTCACGTTTAAAGGACAGCGGCTGCATAGGATCGGTGACTACTCGCGTTAATCGCGCTGTATCCAGCACACCTTCTTCCTGATCGAAATCCCACGAGCGATTCTGATGTGCGAGCAGTCGTCTTTGCAGCCGGTTGGCAAACCTCGCTACAGACGATTGCAAGTCTCCAACATGCTCGTCTAGTCGTTCGCGTAGTCGCACTAACTCGGTTGCACTACACACATCCTGCGGTTTAACAATCTCGTCAAACTCCGTGGTAAACACCCGGTATGCAGGAGTTTGTGCATAGCGATCGCTGCCCGGCAGTTGCATGGACGCGCCTGGGGTTTCGGCAGGATCACCGTCTTCGGAATCGGTTTCGTTGTCTGCAGACTCAGGGCTTTCACCTTCCTGATCGGCATCATCGTCAGCAACGGAGTCGTCCTGAGAATCAGAATCCGCGGTCTCTCCTTCAGCGTCGCTTTCAGGGGTTTGTTCAGGCTCGGCTTCTTCCATGTTGTGTTCACCGGATTCACCGTCCGGGTTAAATTCAGGGATCAGGTCAACCGCTACCAGCAGCTCATTCATTTGCGCCGCAAAGGCTTTCTGATCTGATTTGTTGCTTTGTAGTTGTGCGAGTAACTCCGGGGGTATTTTACTCAGGTGTTCACGGCGGCTGGTCAGCAATGCTTTGCCGGCTTGTGAAGGGTCGCGACCACTGAGCTCTTGTCTCATCAGAACGCCCAGCGCTTCGGCAAGTACTGCAGCGTCGTTCTTGAGATCGAGCCTGGCAATTCTTGCCGAGTGTGAATCCTCGAGATTACTGGCCACACCATCAAGATTGCGCGTGCCGACAGACTCAACTCGAGCTTGTTCGACCACATCAAACGCGTAGCGGGCTGCCGGGTCAAACGGTGCGGCACGCTGGTGCACATTACTGTCGTGATGCGCTCGCCATAATGCCAGTGCATCGGTTTGCCCACGGGTTACTGCAAGCTCCGACGCACTTACCCCGACATCAATATCCTGTAACCGGTTGCCACCGATTTCGACCGTGCTATGACCACGCTCAAAGTTTACCTGCAGTGTTTCATCGCCTGATACGGCTCGCGCACAAGCGCCTAAAGATCGCTTCAGCAGATCAGGATCGTTTAACGATTCCTGCGCGTTGTTGTTGTCTTTGGCTGCCATAGGGTGCGGATTTTATTCAGCCGATCGCAGCAGCTTCAGAAACTTCTTCGTTAAAGACACGCTGGTAAAGCTCTTCCAGTAAATCCCGCTCTACGGGATCGCATTTGTTTAAGAAGGTCAGCTCAAACGCTAGTGCTATGTTTGCAAAGAACTCACTGTTTTGCGTCCAGGTGAGCACGGTTCTCGGGCTCATCACGGTAGAGAGATCCCCGTTGCGAAACGCAGAACGCGTCAGCCCCGCCAGCGCCACCATCTTTTCAATCGTTACACGCCCTTCATCGTTTTGCAGATGCGGTGCTTTGGCCAGAACGATTTCGACTTCTTTTTCTTCCGGCAGATAGTTCAGTACCGTGGTGATAGACCAACGATCCATCTGCGCCTGGTTGATTTGCTGTGTACCGTGATACAGGCCGGTGGTATCCCCAAGCCCGACGGTATTGGCGGTAGCAAACAAACGGAAGCATGGGTGCGGACGAATCACACGGCTTTGATCTAACAGCGTTAGACGACCTGAAGATTCCAGCACCCGCTGAATCACAAACATGACATCCGGGCGCCCGGCATCGTATTCATCAAACACCAGCGCCACATTGCGCTGATAGGCCCACGGCAATATACCGTCCTGAAATTCTGTGACCTGTTTACCGTCCTGCAGAACAATCGCATCTTTACCAATCAGATCAATACGGCTGACATGGCTGTCGAGGTTGATGCGCAGGCACGGCCAGTTCAACCGCGCCGCAACCTGCTCAATGTGTGTAGATTTGCCAGTGCCGTGAAAGCCTGTGACCAATACCCGCCGATCACCGGCAAAACCTGAAAGTATCGCCAACGTAGTACGCGCATCAAACAGGTAATCCGGATCAAGATCAGGCACCAGCTCTGAAGTCTGACTGTAGGCAGGCACCTGCATATCAACATCAATGTCGAAAACCTCTTTTACCGAGACCGTAGTATCGGGCTGCGGTGCGTTTATCTGTTGCGATTCTTCTTGCTTCATGGCCCAGTGATTCTTGCTATAGCAGGGTTTTACAGTAAAAAGCCCCGACGTTCGCCGGGGCAGTAGTTATTTACAAATTTAGTCCAGCCAAACGGCTGGATGCTGCAGTGTAAATTACATGGCTTTGTCGATCACCACGTGTGTCCATGCGCCTTCCGGTGCTTTGGTGATGACCGGATCAGATCCGCCTGACAACAAGGTATCCACTGTACGCTGATAATCTGCCGGATCAAGCTTACCGTCAGATCCTTCGGTCAGCTTGTTGATTTCGCCCATCATGCGACGCTGGTGCTTTTCGGTTTGAGCACCGGATGCATCATTTTCAAGAACAATATCCGCCGACTCGTCGGGGTTTTCACGAGCATATTGCCAGCCTTTCATGGAGGCTCTGACAAATCTGGCTGCTTTATCTACGAACTCGGCATCATTCAGGTTCTCTTCCAGAACATACAGACCATCTTCCATGGTCGAAACGCCCTGCTCTTCGTACTTAAAAACCTGCAGCTCATCTTCGGGGATACCCGCATCAATGATTTGCCAATACTCATTGTAGGTCATTGTCGAGACACAATCGGCCTGCTTTTGCAAAATTGGATCGACGTTAAACCCTTGTTTCAGCACAGTCACACCACTGTCGCTGCCATCAGTTGGCAGATCCAGCTTCGACATCCAGCTCAAAAACGGATATTCGTTGCCGTAGAACCAGACACCGAGCGTTTTACCGGCAAAGTCTGCCGGGTCTTTGATGCCGGTCTCTTTACGGCAGGTGAGCATCATGCCGGAGCGTTTGAATGGCTGTGCAATATTAACCAGCGCCACCCCTTTTTCACGGCTTGCCAGCGCCGACGGCATCCAGTCGACAACCACGTCAGCACCGCCACCGGCGATAACCTGAGGCGGGGCGATATCAGGGCCACCCGGTTTAATGGTGACATTCAGCCCTTCCTCGTCGTAGAAGCCTTTGTCTTTGGCAACGTAGTAGCCCGCAAACTGCGCCTGCGTCACCCACTTTAACTGCAAAGTAAAGTCGTCTGCAGCCTGCGCCACCGAGCCGAGCAGACCCAGCGTGGCAGCAATAGAAGTAACCAATATTTTTTTCATAGCAACAATCTCCAACTAGCGGCGAAAAGATGGATGCCAGAATGTCAGCATCCGTTCAATGAGTCCAATCAACCCGTAAAACAGTGAACCGGCAATGGCAGCGACGGCAATTTCCGCCCACACCATATCTACATTCATTCGACCGACTTCTGTCGAAATTCGAAACCCCATGCCGACGATCGGGGTACCGAAAAACTCAGCCACAATGGCTCCAATCAGCGCCAGTGTGGAGTTAATTTTCAACGCATTAAAAATAAACGGCAAGGCCAGTGGTAAACGCAGCTTTAGCAGCGACTGACCGTATCCTGCAGCGTATGTTTTCATTAAGTCCCGCTGCATAGAGTCCGATGCCGCCAATCCGGCTACGGTGTTCACCAGCATCGGGAAAAATGTCATGACCACAACCACTGCCGCTTTGGAAGGCCAGTCGAAACCAAACCACATGACCATGATCGGTGCAATACCAACCACCGGAAGTGCCGAAACTAAATTGCCGATAGGCAGCAACCCACGCTTTAAAAAATCTGAACGATCAATAAGCAATGCCACCAGAAATCCGCTGCCGCAGCCCAACGCATAACCGATCAGTACTGCTTTCAAAAAAGTCTGTTTAAAATCTGCCCATAGCGTGGGAGTGGATTGCATGAAACTCTCGGCAATAGCGCTGGGAGATGGCAACAACACCTGCGGCACTGACAACCCGCGAGTGACGACTTCCCAAATGATTAACAACCAGGCACCAAAGGCAACCGGTATCAGTAGTCGCAATACCCAACCGAGTAAAACGTTGCGCGTTTCAACACTGGCAAGCCGCTCTACTGCGAACCAGCCCAGTGCCCATGCCGCTATGACACCGGCCCAGAAACCACTGGCGATAGACACTTCGCCAAGCAATTGAATCAAATACCAGGCACCTGCAAAAGACACCAGTGCCGCTAACAATGAACCGGGTAAAGACCAACGCACCATACGTTCGGGCCACCCGTACCAGGCCGTCACAACCAACAGCGCTACACCGGCAAACAACGTGAGCCCAACGGCATTGCTCTGGCTGGCTGCAGACTCACCCACGGGCAGGTAAAGCAGTAGCATCGAGCACACAGCAACGATAGTCAGTAGCACCTTCTGCAATACGGTTACCGATACCTGATCAGCTGCGCTCATCGATGCATCCCCATGCGCTTAAGCACAAAGTGATTGGCGAGTGAGACAAGCCCAACCAGTAACGCGGCAAGTAAAGATGCCATCACCAGCGCAGACCATATTTGAATAGTCTGCCCATAGTAAGAACCGGCAAGCAGTCTGGCACCCAGCCCTGCCACAGCACCCGTTGGCAACTCACCGACGATTGCTCCAACCATTGAAATAGCGATGGCTACTTTCATACTGGTAAACAGGTACGGCATTGCCGCGGGCATTCTCAGCTTCCATAGCGTTTGCGCCGAAGAGGCACTGTAGGTATGCATCAAATCAATATGGCTGTGCTCAGGAGAGCGCAGACCTTTTACCATACCCACCGCGACAGGAAAAAAACTCAGGTAAGTTGAGATAAATGCCTTCGGCAGTAAACCCTGAATGCCAATGGCATTGAGCACCACAATGATCATGGGTGCGATAGCAAGAATGGGTATGGTTTGCGAAGCAATTATCCACGGCATCAGGCTTTTATCCAGCGCCCGGTTATGGACGATAGCAATAGCCAGCAGTACACCTAAAGCAGTACC
>CALLLY010000312.1 GCA_938008205.1 uncultured Granulosicoccaceae bacterium | reverse complement strand
GACATTGACTTAAACCAGGAAACAGATCCTGCGAATAACCAGATGGCGCACGACATTGCCATGGCCAGAAAGGCGGTACGTTCTGAGGTGCTGACTTTCAACTCGGGTGGCTCAGGTGCCAGGCCGCAGCTGGATGGTCTTAATGCCACAGCGTTTCCATCAGGCGTGATGACTATGCCGGTCGAAGCGACCGAACATACAGGTCCGGTGATTATCTGGCGTAAAGAGTTGCGACCGGGCAGTGGTGGTGCCGGAAAATACCGTGGTGGGCTTGGGCAGTTTATGGAAGTAGGTGCTGCTGAAGGTCAGGAGTTTGACATCTCTGCCATGTTTGATCGGGTAGATCATCCGGCACTTGGCAGGCAGGGCGGCAAGGCCGGTGCGCCAACCACCATTGCACTCGACGATGGCACGCCTATGAAAGGTAAGGGGCGGCAGTTTGTGCCGCATGGCCGAAAGGTGATGCTGGCGTTTCCCGGCGGGGCCGGTTACGGCAAGCCGTCAGAACGCGATAGTGAACTGGTAAAGCGTGACCTTGCCAGAGGATACATTACTGAAGAATCTGCACGAACCGACTACGGGTTGTCAGACAACGAAATTAATCAGGTGCAAGCCAATGTTAAAAACGGGAGTGCCGAATAATGAATGATAAATCTATTGTGAACAAACCAGCGCTGAACAGCTACGATGTGGTGATTGTCGGTGGCGCCATGTACGGGTCTTCGGTGGCATGGTTTCTGGCCAACAATGAAGACTTCAACGGATCAATACTGGTGGTTGAGAAAGATCCCACCTATGAGTTCACGTCTACTGCACACACTAACAGTTGTATGCGGCAGCAGTTCTCCAATGAAATCAATGTGCGCATCTCGCAGTTTGCCGCCGAGTTTGTAAAAAACTTCCAGCACTATATGGGTGATGACCCACGTGTACCGGAACTGGTACTGCAAAGCTATGGATATATGTATCTGGCAGATAATGAACCCTTTGCCGATGTTTTGCGTGCCAATCAAAAGCTGCAGGCGGCCTGTGGTGCTGGTACCAAAATCATGAGCGCCGATGAAATTGCACGGGACTATCCCTTTTATAAGCTGGACGATATTGTCGCCGGCAGTCACAACCTGATCGATGAAGGTTATTTCGATGGCAATACGCTGTTCGACTGGTGGAAACGATCAGCAAGGGAAAAAGGTGCGGAGTATGTGGCTAACGAAGTGGTTGATATGAAGCTCAACAGCGACGGCAGTGCGGTAAACAGTGTGATTCTAAAATCCGGTGAATCGATAAACTGCGGTAAAGTCATCAATGCTTCGGGCCCGCGAGCTGTACTAACGTCGCGTATGGCGGGTATTGAGTTACCGGTTGAGCCGCGTAAGCGTTACACCTTTATTTTTTCTGCAGAGCAGCCACTTGATCGGGACTTACCGTTGACTATCGATCCCACTGGTGTGCATATGCGTACCGATGGTACTTACTATCTGGCCGGATGTCCGCCGGATGTAGATCCTGCTGTAGACTATGATGACTTTGTTCAGGACCATAGTATCTGGGAAAACAAAGTGTGGCCGATCATTGCCAATCGTATTCCACAGTTCGAAGCAATAAAGCTGACAAATTCCTGGGCAGGGCACTACGCGTTTAACACCTTTGATCAAAACGCGATTCTCGGTCCACACACGAAGGTGAAAAACTTTATCTTCGTGAATGGTTTTTCCGGGCATGGCTTTCAACAATCACCGGCAATGGGGCGGGGTACGGCAGAGCTGGTTACCTATGGCGAATACCGAAGTCTCGACTTAACACCGTTTGACTATGTGCGCATTGCCGAAAACAAACCATTCGTTGAAACTGCGGTTATCTAATGCAATACCGTGCACAACGTTTAGGCTCTGTGTTGCCATCGGCATCGGCGGGTGTAAGTCAGATTGCAAAGTCGCTAAAAGCACAGGGACATGATGTTATTGACCTTGGGCTGGGTGAACCTGATTTTGCAACACCGGATCATATTATCGACGCGGCGCACGAGGCGGCCCGATCCGGTCAAACGCGGTATCCACCCACCGATGGTCCCGCGGAGCTTAAGGCGGCCATTGCCGCAAAGTTTCAACGCGATAACGCACTGGACTATCAAAGCAATGAGATTATTGTATCCAACGGTGCCAAGCAGGTAATTTTCAACGCACTGATGGCGACTTCCGAGCCTGGCCAGAAAGTGTTGTTGTGCGCACCTTACTTTGACTCGTACGAAAATATAGCGCTGTTGCAGGGTCTGCAGCCGGTAATTATTCCCTGCTCACCCGATAATGGTTTCCGACTGACGCCTGAATTATTGAACGCGCACCTGACCGCAGATACTCGCTGGTTAATGCTGAACAGTCCCTCTAACCCGGGTGGCGTGGTGTATTCACGTGCAGAACTGGAGTCTATTGCACAAGTGTTATTGCAGCATCCGCAGGTTCTGATACTTTCTGATGAAATCTACGAGAAAATCCTGTTTGATGGTAACGAAGCGTTGTCACTGGCGGCAGTTTGCCCGGCCCTGAAAGATCGCGTGTTAACTGTGAATGGTGTGTCCAAGGCCTATGCAATGACTGGCTGGCGCATAGGTTATGGCGCGGGCGCGCAACCACTGATTGCTGCCATGACCACAGTGCAGTCGCAAATCAGTTCCGGTGCCTGCTCTATTGCTCAGGCAGCGGCGGCGGCGGCTCTCAATGGGCCACAGGATAGTGTGGCGGAGTTTTGTAACGTTTTTCGCGGGCGCCGTGATCTGGTGGTGGAGCGTATTGCTGCAATCGACAAGCTGGAATTGCCAGCACCGGGTGGCGCTTTTTACGCGCTGATCCGTTGCAGTGAGTTGTTGGGAACTACCACACCCGATGGTGTGGCAATCGATTCGGTGGCAGATTTTGTCGAGCATCTGCTGCAGCAATATAAAGTTGCAGCGGTGCCGGGTACCGCCTACGCCGCAGATGGCTTTTTTAGAATCTCAACGGCCACGTCAAACGATCTGCTCGCTACTGCACTTGATCGGCTGGAACAGTGTGTTGCCCAACTCACATAACTCACTGGGAAGCTGTTGATAACAAAAGCGTCACCTAGCGCCGTAAACCCAAAGCCTCTTAATAATCTGAAAGGTAGAACAACATGAAAAGACTGGTACTTACCGGTGCGGCGGGCAGGCTTGGCTCCTGGTTGCGGGAACCTCTGTCAAAGATGGCAGATGAGCTTGTGTCCACAGATATTGTTGATGATGTTGGCTCACTGTATTCAGGTGAAACCTACGTAAAAGCAGATCTCGCCACCTATGATCAGGTGCATCAGGTGTTGGCAGGTGCTGATATGGTGGTTCACTTCGGAGCGATCGGAGACGAAGCGCCGTTTGATCAAATACTGCAGGCGAATATTGTTGGTGCTTACAATATTTGGGAAGCGGCATTCCAGCACAAGCTAAAGCGAGTGGTCTATGCGAGTTCTATTCACGCCGTGGGTATGTACCCGAAAAATCAGTTTATTGGTACCGATGTGCCTCACCGGCCTGATACGTTTTATGGATTGGCCAAATGCTTTGCAGAAGATTTAGGCAGTTTGTACTGGGACAAACGCGGGATGGAATCTGTTTGTATGAGAATACTGTCGTGTGCACAGGTTTCAAACGCGCGCGCGCTCGGTTCGTGGCTTTCGTACGATGATTTAATACAGCTGGTTGAGCGTTCTATTACTACGCCGGTGACAGGTTTTAGTGTGGTTTATGGTGTGTCGGATAATGACCGCGCTCCGGTAGATAACGCGAACGCCAGTTTTCTGGGGTATCGTCCAAAAGACAATGCGGAGCAGTTTGCTGCGGAAATACTGGCACAAGCACCACCCGCCGATCCCACAGATGCCGGGCAAATGTGCCATGGTGGCCCGTTTGCTTCAGTTGAACTGGGGAACAGCGGTACCGCCACCATGAATATTGTGGATGATACAAAACAAAGTTAACAAAGCTTGTCGGGTTGTTGTGTTGATCCGGATTCAATTTGGCTGGATACTGGTAAGATTTCGTAACGGATCAGTGCGTTAATGGCAGCCAACATGAACAAGGTTCTGGGAATGTACCGGCGCGCGCTGCGCTGGCCGCTCGGGCGGCAATTGTTTTCAAGGTTTGCAGCGCGGCAGGCGCCGTACTTCGCCACCATTTCTCCATTGATTAATACGCTCGAACCAAACCACTGTGAAATTCTGCTGCGCAAGCGTAAGCGGGTTCAGAATCACATTGGTACCGTGCATGTCATCGCAATCGCCAACGGGCTGGAGATGGCCATGGGCTTTATGGCGGAGGCATCAATTCCGGCGCATTTGCGCTGGATTCCGAAAGGCATGGAACTTAATTATCCCAACAAAGCGCCAAGTGATATTCGCTGTACAGCGCGGGTATCTGCCGATGACTGGAAACCGGGAGATCTGCCCGTGAAGGTTGAAGCGATTGATTCGCAGGGAAATATTGTCGTTGCCGGCATAATTCACTTGTGGATATCGGAAAAGCCGCCGAAGTAGGTGTGTGAAGACAGTGACGCCGTACCGGTGACGATGGATCTATTGTCTTATACTAAGCACCACCGTTTAGTCGTAGCTGCATAGTTCTGCAGCGAAGTAAATTCTAACCTTAGTTATGCGAACCCCAAATTTCTCCAAATCATTGCTCACTAACGGTGCAAACGTACTGTTATGTGCACTGACTGTTTTTCATGTCGGCAACACGGCTGCGCAGGAAGCCGATGGTTCGGCGGTACTTTACAGTGAACCGGATTATTGTCCGGCGTACACGGAGTCTGCGGTTTATCGTCGTCCGCGTAGCGTAATCAATATCAGTGAAGATGATGACTGGATAGCTATTGTTGAAGGTGCATTACCCGGCACCGAAATATTATTTGAAGATGGCATCTACCAACTGAATCGGGAGCTTGTAAAGATATCCGATGGTGTCACGCTGCGTTCAGTCAGTGGTGACAGAGACTCGGTGGTGATCAAAGGTGCAGGGTATGGCAGGCACAGCCAGGGCCTGGTGATTGCCGGTAATAAAGTTACCATTGCGGATTTATCGATTACCGCGTTTCGTGACCATGGCATTTATGTGAAACCCGAGCTTGGTGGTGGCGTTGCACCGCTTATTTACAACGTGCACCTTTTCGATATTGGCACACAGCAGATAAAGAGTAATACCGGCTCGCGTGACGGAATTATAGCTTGTACAAAGATTGGTTATACCGCCAATGGTGCGAAGGGTGATTATAACGGTGCCATCGATTTACATGGCGCGCTCGCTTGGACAATACGCGATAACGAAATCTATAACATTACCGGAGATGGCAGTGGCTGCAATGTGAGTCGTCACTGCAATCGTTACGTTAGCAATCCGGCAATACTGGTGTGGAATAAATCACGTGATACTGTGGTAGAGCGAAACAATATTATCGGCAGTTACCGCAATATTGCTTTTGGTCTGGGAAAAGGTCATGAGGGTGGGATGATTCGCAACAATACAATATTCAGAACAACCCCCGGAGATGCCGGCATAGAATTGCAGGGTGCGCGAGGTACCCTGGTGGAAGATAACTCGGTACTGTTGTATGACAGTTATCGCGGTGCTATCGAGTATCGGCAAACACGTGACATCACTGTGCG
>CALLLY010000311.1 GCA_938008205.1 uncultured Granulosicoccaceae bacterium | reverse complement strand
ATCTCTCCACTGCTGGTAGCGGCCGGCAATATTCTGGGAGGTTTAAGCATTGGATACTTAACACTAAAACTCAGTCACAGAGCGGCGTTACTACTATTTTCGGCCATATCATTTATCGGCTTGTGTCTGGTTGCTGTACCTTTGGCATCTATTTACACGATGACGTTAACCGGGCTGGTGCTTATAGGCTTTAGCTATGGCGCAATAATCGCCCTCTACCCGGTGGTCGTGGCTGATTTTTTTGGCAAACAATCTTCCACAAGAATCTACGGGCAAATTTTCACAGCCTGGGGACTGGCCGGACTAACAGCACCAACTCTGTCGGGTGTTTTGTTCGATACCACCGGCTCTTACACCATATCTTTAGTACTGGCGATCATGCTGTGTGTGCTAACGATGGTGATCATTGCACGAAGGTTTTAATCGTTACTTCAATAGTTGTTTGACACTTGCCACCACCACTTTACCCAAGGCATTTCGCGGCAGTGCTTCCACAAAAATCACCTCTTGCGGTTGCTTGTATCTTGCAATGCCGCGACAACTCTCTTTGATCTGCTGTTCTGTGACATGCCCTTCGCACGCCACCACTGCCACCGGTACCTCGCCCCACTTCTCATTGGCTTTGCCAACCACCGCTACTTCATTCACGCCGTCACAAGCACGTATAAGTCTTTCGAGCTCGGCGGGATAAATGTTTTCTCCACCGGAGATAATAACGTGCTTAAGCCTGTCGTCGAACCAGTAATAGCCGTCTTTATCCTGGTGTGCCACATCTCCTGAACAAAACCAGCCGTCACTGAAACTATCCGCTGTTGCCTGCGGGTTGTTCCAGTAACGATCCAGCAGGTTATTTCCCTTAACCTGTATTTCCCCGGACTCACCAATCGATGATTCATTGCCCTGCGCATTCATCAGACGGACTTCATTCAACACCCCGGCACGCCCGATAGTCCCTTCAATGTCTGCCTGTTCAATACGCTGGTAGATGGCTACGGGTGCCATCTCAGTTGCTCCATAGACCTGTATTAAAGGCACACCTTTTTGATGAACTGCCTGTATGAGAGGCACTGGAACATCGGTCGAGCCAATCGAAATTGCTTTCAGCGATGAAAAGTCCGACTCCTTCCATTCGTTACAGGCAAGCATGGCCTGCAATACGGTGGGCACTGTATTCACCAGGGTGACCTTGTCTTGTTCCAGCGAACCCACAGCTCTGTCAGGATCGAAGCGCCGATGCGATACCAGCGTTGCTCCATACAACAGAGCCGGTAATGGTTGTATATTGAGCCCCCCGACATGAAACAGCGGCAATACATTCAAGACACGATCATCCGGCGTCAGATCAACCATATGCTGACTCATTTCTGCGCTATACATGATTGCCCGCTGTTGCAACACAGCGCCTTTCGGCTGACCGGTCGTACCCGACGTATAGACAATCAGCAGATCAGTATCATCGCTTACGTCACTAATGTTTGCCGCAGCGGCTGCAACCTTGGGAGGAAAATTCGAATTACCGCAAAGCTGCGTTTTAATTCCACTGATCGATAACTGCCTGGCAGTATCTGTGAATTCGGCATCGTGCAGAATCAAATCAGGCTGGCAGTCATCAACCACAAACTGTAATTCTGCTACCGATAACCGCCAGTTCAGCGGCACCAGAATGAGACCGCAGCGGGCAGCGGCAAATAGGCTGATAAACCAGTCCGGATGGTTCAGTGCCAGAATTGCTATGCGGTCACCCTGCTTCAAACCCTGCGCTATAAACCACTGACTGCACTGATCCGTTAATACTTTTAACTGATGGTAAGTGAGAACACCACACTCGCTTTCTATTGCTGCACTGTGTGGCTGAAAGCGGGCGTGACCACAGAGCCGCTGATACAAGATCATTCGTCAGACTCGCCCTGCTCGTACAGGGCTGCCTTACCGATCATATCCATACACAGTTCTGCGGTCCACGGCAGCATCAGCGCACCACAGCGACTATCGCGGTAAAGCCGCTCCAGATGCAGTGAACGCAGCATCGCCTGTCCGCCGCAGGTGCGAATAGCCAGTTGAGCAATTTCATTGGCGTTTTCCATCACGGTATATTGTGCGGTCCATGCGCGAATCAGTGATTCTTTATCCGGTGAGGTTCTGGCTTCAGTGATACTCTGAAACCACAGTGATTTGGTCTGCTCAAGCATGATACGCATTTGTGCCACCGCCAGTTGCTTGGTGGGATACATTCGCCTTTTAACCGGCGGTGTACCCGGCATTTCACCCCGCAGGTACGAAACGGTGAAATCGTAGGCAGCCTGTGCAATCCCCATATAACTGGGTGTCAGTGTCATAAACATATGCGGCCACTCTTTAGCCGCACTGAAGTAAACACCACGCGGCATAAGCAGCGCTTCTTTATCGACAAAAACATTATCAAATATCAGTGTACGGGATACCGTACCGCGCATACCCAGAGGATCCCACTCGCCTTCGACACGAACACCTTCGGCATTGGCAGGCACCGCCACATACATAGTGTTGCGCCGTGAAGGTGTATCATTGGAGTCTTTAAGTTCAGTACACAAGGCACCATAGAAGTTTGCATGACCAGACAGGGAGGCAAATATTTTTTTGCCATTGATTAACCAGCCACCATCTGTGCGGGTAGCGGTAGTTCCAAAAGCCACCTTTCCCGCAGCTGCCGCTCCACCTTCTGAAAACGGCTGTGCATAGACTGCCCCGTCTTCAATAATGCGCTGATAGTGTCTTTTTCTGCCGGACTCAAGCTCTGCACGCACATCAGCCTCAAGAGATAAATCATCTGCCAGTGGTCCGGTCCACAGGCACGAACTCACATGCATGTTAAACGTCAGCGCTGTTGCTCCGCAGTAACGCCCAATTTCAGAAGCCGTCAGCATATAGGTTTTCAGATCAGCGCCGTGCCCGCCCAGATCAGCAGGAATACAAATACCGAGTAACCCGGATTCGTGTAAATCTTTAAAGTTCTCGGTTGGAAACGATGCTTCACGATCGTACTTAACCGCACGATCGGCAAATCTGGATTGTCCCAGCTCTCTGGCCAGCTGACCCAAGTGTGCCTGCTGTTCAGTCAGTTGCCATTGATCAGGATCAAAGATCGGTGCGTCAGTCAGGGTACTGGTCATTTAGAAATTCTTTTTTATAAAGCGGCTAATTATCTGATTGCATAGGTCCGGCTCTTCGGTGTTAACCAGATGCCCGGCACTCTTTATTTCGTGGTATTCAGCCTGTGTAAGCTTTGCAGCCATTTTTTTCATGGTTGGCGCGGGTGCATTGGTGTCTTTTTCTCCGGCAATAAAACACACCGGACAGCCGATTGCGCCTAGTTCTGCCCGCCTGTTGAAAGTCACCAGACATTTTAAAATATTACGATACACATCAACATCCAGATTCGCCATTGCATCTATTGCCCCCTGCAGCGCAGACGCACTGATTGCCTTTCCGACAATGGCCGGCATTGCCTGACCGGCAAGTTCTGACATTGACACACCTTCATTCAGCGGCTTGAGACGTGCCTCTAAAAAAGCATCGCGAAAGCTACTGTCTTTGCCGCCGAAAGCCGCGGTTGTCGCAATCAGTATCAGGGATTTAACCCGCTCAGGATGCCGGACATAAAACTCCTGAGCGACCATGCCACCGATTGACTGCCCGGCAATGTGAGCCGACGGCAACGCCAGCGCATCCAGCAGTTGCGCAAGCTTATTCGCAAGTGTCTCAAAGGTTACAGACTCAATGACCTGTGAATTACGATAGCCCGGCATGTTCCAGGCGATCACGCGGTAGTCTTCAGCAAGGCTGTGCGATTGCATTTCGAAGCTGGTGTCGTCACCGCCGATACCATGCATAAACACGATGGTTTCCAGTGCACTGC
>CALLLY010000310.1 GCA_938008205.1 uncultured Granulosicoccaceae bacterium | reverse complement strand
AAGCGTGGATGTAAGAACCACCCGCTTCGACCCGAACTTCGATACTGATCTCGACGAAGTCGAAATTGTGCCGCTGAACGCAGAGCTACCACCGCTTCACGACAGCCCTGCTCCGGTAACCAACGACTACCAAACCTCGTCAATTGATCCTGAAACTGCAACCCCTGAAGCACCGCCGCGACCAACGCAGGCACCAGCAAGCCCGTTTGCCAGCAACCCGGCTCCCAGGTCCGTTGCAAACAACCAGGCAGACAACCAGACACTTAACAACACGTTAAACAATCTGGCGAGCACCGATCACCCGACACATACTCAGGAACTACGGAAGGTTCTGCGCAGGGATATTGTGAGGAGAGAAGCCTCTCCACCAGTTAACGAAACGCCTGCGGTTAGAACGCCACCCCCTGTAGCGCAGTATGCCGATGAAGACAGGCAAGCCGAACCGTACCGCGAGCTCCGCACCCCCGAAAGACCGATGGCTGCGCCAAGGCAACCAATCCAGCGCAACGAAATTGAATTCGATGACACTGACTGGGACTACGAAGCTCCACCAAAGTCATCCAAACTGAAGTGGATAGTACCGATACTGGGGCTAGGAGCTATTGTCGGCGGTTCATTGTTGTTTGTGAATAAACCGGAACTGTTCAAAATGCCGTCGGCCTCTGGTCCGGATATGACCATCGATACTGCGTTGAGTAAAGCGCGGGAAAAGGTTCAGGACAACAAACTGATATTCCCTGCCGGAGAATCAGCACTCGACTACTACCAGTTAATTCTCGCCTCAGAGCCTGACAACGCCGATGCTCTGAATGGCGTTGCGTCGATCCAACAGCAAATCAAACAGCAAATCATCGAGAACGTCGACAACGACAATCTGGCTCAGGCAAACCGGCTGTTGTCCCGAGCGAACGAAACCAACCTGCAAATCGAGGGCGGCCTAAGCAGCAACACTGGCAGCAGTACCGGCAATAACTCAATCACTACACCGGACACCCGTGGAACCGTTGCCATCGACCAGACGGCATCCCCATGGATATCACAGCAAGTTGAGGACATCGAAGCCATGTTGAACGCCGGCGACTATAACGGGGCCGAAGCAATCTTCAGTGAAGTGGATAAATATATTGGCGATGCCGAGCTATCCGATTCTCTTCGCGCACGCATCGATGCTGCCAGAGAAAACGCCGAAACAGACGCGCAAAGCACTACACCACAGACCGCTCAAACCACCGATACAATCATCACGCCTGTGGTCGACACCCCGATTGTGGAAGAGCCTGATCTGCCACAAATCACCGAGCAAGCACCAATCACCAGTAACGTTGAAACAGCGGTAATCGAAGCGGTAAGGCAGGAACCGATTCCTGAACCTGTACCTGTGGTCGAACCCACACCGGAAGTCATTCCTGAAGTGGAACAAAAGATCGCAGTAGCCGAAGAGCCGGAGACGCTGCCCTCTGCCCCACGCCGTAGCTTTATAGAAGGCAATGATTCAACCGCTCAGCACCTTAATCAGTTGCGCCTGGCGATAGAGGATAAAAATCTTCAGCGGGTATTGCAGGTTAGTGATGCGTTGCCGGAGGAGCGAACCGAGTTCTTAAGAAGGCTGTTTCAAAGATACGACCGACTGGACGTTACGATAGACAACATCAACAGAAATGCTGGCGATGCGACCGCCAAGCTCAGTGTCTCTATGTTTAATCAACGTGCCGATGGCAGCTACTACTCCGCCGGGAAATGGAACGATGTCAGGCTGGAAACAACACGCAGTGATGGCCAGTGGCAAGCTATAAAATGGTAAGCACGTAGCGCTGGCAACACCCTGCCGGCGCATACACACAAGTAAGTACACAGTGCCGAATCAGTGCACTGCTCTTCTTTGTCACCCACAAGGTGCGTAATGAAACGAAGAACACTCCTGCAATCCGCAATCGCGGGCGTGCTGGTAAACAGCCTGGTGGCATTACCCGGTCGAGCGCTGGCCAACGGGCTGCCCAGAAAACTCAACCTGCGTAATCGCGCCAAGGTTTATATGCGAGCAGAACCGCGTCCCAGTGACACTGCACCCTCAGGTGCGTTTGCATCCCGTGAAGTCGATGGTCTGTTATTTCTTACCAACGCCTATGGCTATTCTTACGAGATCCCTCTGGACAGCTACATCGAATGGCATCTCGACGGCGTTAATACCTACCTGAAGTTTCGTTGCATCAACAGTGATCAGTACCGGGTAAAAGCTTTTCCGTGCGCGGTTCTTGGCACTATGGGCGGGCGCTACGAAACCAGTGGGAAGCCACAACCCCTAAAAGGCATGGAAAACGAATTTCGAATGAAAGGCGAAGGTATGCAAAGCCCGCTATTCGATCTGTACCCCGCACAGCAACAGACCGGCTTTCCCTGCAAGCTGAAAGATCTGCCAGACACAAAAATGACGGTAAAGACCAGCTACTCGGGTAGTCCGACAGTCAATACCTTTCTTGATATGTATCTGCACGATGTCGATACCGCCCAGACCGCATCGCACCCTTCACTGCTGGGCGATATCAACGCCATGAACAGCAATCGAACCAAGGCATACAATATTAATGTCTGGTTCCAGATGCCGGATAAAACCAATGGCAACACTGACCGCCCGGATGGTGCGTGGGCCGGTGGCAAGGTGATGGGAAAAACCACCATTGGCAATCGTGAGTACCACGTGATTCTGAAAATCGAAACCGGTGGTGGCAACTACTTCCGCTACGTGGCATTGATTCCGGTAAACGGACCAATCACAACACTTTCAATCAATGAAGTCATGGACTGGGCACAGCGAGACATGCGCCCTATTCTGGAAGGAAACGGACAAGCCAAAGAAATGATGGCCAAAGCCGACCCGCGCGGCCTGCCTGCACCGCGCTGGCCCGACCGCGAAATGGTCTTGTCCGGACTGCACATCGGTAACGAAATCTGGTGGTCCGATCCCAACGGACAAGAAGGCATTGTCAAATGGCCTAACTTAAGAATCGATGTCGCAGGCAAAGGTACTTTTGGCTGGGGTGATCAAAATACTGCGGCGGCATCCAGTACTCCGCAGTGGGGCGAGCAGCCACAGGCAAAACAGTTTCAAGAGCAACAG
>CALLLY010000309.1 GCA_938008205.1 uncultured Granulosicoccaceae bacterium | reverse complement strand
AAAGTCAGAAGTCGGAGCTTCATGCTCCCACCGCTTACAGCCCAAACAATCTTACATACGTCTGACTGGTACAACTCTTTTCAATTATCAGTCGTAGTAGCCAACGTCAGGGGCAAGGATCGCTTGTCCGAACAGTGACGGGTTCTGCCATGAGGTGTCGTTACCTGAAGGTGCGTACCAGCCCCATTTGGTGTCGCGGTCGCCGCCGTCGTCATCGTCGTTTACGTGCAGGTCAAAGCCGAATCGCTGGCCGATTGGCAGGCCGACTGAACTCAACTTTATGCGTACTTCATAGTATGACCAGGTTGCGTCACTGTTACTGAAGTTGCGGCTGGTGGCGAAGGTTGTTTGCATGTTGCTGGATGAGGTGCTTCCCGTGGCTGAGCTTCCGGCAAAGGTATAAACCTTCTGGTAGTCATTGCTATCGTAGGTCAGCCCTTTTTCGTTGCCGGTATCAAGATAGATTTCAATACCGTCGTCATGCCATGCATCGGTGGAGTCGTTAAA
The DNA here is from genome assembly GCA_938008205.1 of uncultured Granulosicoccaceae bacterium. Classification (GTDB taxonomy): domain Bacteria; phylum Pseudomonadota; class Gammaproteobacteria; order Granulosicoccales; family Granulosicoccaceae. The sequence continues at coordinate 3,264 of CALLLY010000309.1, read as the reverse complement.
TCTTTCGTAGAACGGCTCGTTGCGTACGCTTGCCAGAATGTACAGGTAAGTACCATCGTGCATTGCGCGCCAGTTAGAGTTTGACCAGCTCCAGCGGCTTTCGATTTCGTCTCCTACCGCATCACGCAGCAAGTGGCCCATGGTCAGGTAGTTACCTTTATTGTCGCATCGTGCTGCCTGACGCCACTCGCTCCAGCTGAATACACCGTCAAGTGTTGGTGCGCGATTGGTTCGCGGGATAATCGCCATCGCATCTTCCTGGGTATCAGGAATACCGTTGCCGTCATCATCAAGGTCTTCATTGTCACCAATACCATCACCGTCCTGATCGTTAAACTCTGATGAATCAAGCGGAAAGTGATCTTCAATGTCCGGTACACCGTCGGAATCTGAATCTTCACGACCGGTGATGTTCGGGTTTAACGGCGCAGGGTCTGCAAGGTCATGGGTAATGTCGTTGTCGTCATCGTCGTCTTCATTATTACCGATGCCGTCCCCGTCTGTGTCCAGTGACTCTGAATCGTTAAGCGGGAACGCATCGTCTCTGTCAATAACTCCATCGTTGTCATCATCCGGATCCAGTGAATCGCTGATACCGTCACCGTCGGTGTCAAAGCCACTTTGTGCATCGAGCGGGTTCGAATCGTTTTCATCCGAAATACCATCGTTGTCATCATCCGGGTCGGCATTGTTGCCGATGCCATCGCCATCGGTATCGACGTACTCGGAACTGTCACGTGGAAACATGTCGAGATTATCGTCTACGCCATCGTTATCATCATCCGGGTCTGCGTTGTTTCCGGTACCATCGTTATCTGTATCAACTGTTTCGTTGGAGTTGTAGGGAAACGCGTCATTAGCATCGGCAGTGCCGTCATTGTCATCATCTGTGTCTACTGAATCAGGAGTGCCGTCGCCGTCGTAGTCACCGTTACGTCCGGAAGGATCAGAGCCGTCTTCCAGTTCGCGAATGTTACTGAATCCGTCACCATCCGAGTCTATATCCATGTTGATATCCTGCTCGGGAAAGTACACGGTTAACGCGGTGTTGGAAGCCAGCTGCTTTTGTACGGCGGTGCCAAGCAACAGGTTATCGCTGCTGCGGCGTATGGAAAGGTGGATGGTGTGTTCCACATTAAACGGCAGCTGGTAGGTGCCCTGGTATTCGTTGTTGCTAACCGAGGTCAGGTTGCTGGTCAGCCCGCTTACGGTGCCCTGCACAATCAATGGTGCATTCAGGTTGGTGAGGCGGCTGGGCAGGTCAACCCTGACCGACACATCAGATGTCGGGCCGGTGCCATCGTTTGCCAGCAGGCCGTTAACGTCCGACTCTCCACCGGCGCCACAGCCGATCAGAAACAGCGCGGGCAGAATGGCTGCCAGGCGAGTCTGGCGGAAATTATTGCGACGAGATTTTCTGTTGTTTTGTTTCATTCCTCTGTACTCCTTTGATTTGACGAGAAATATTTGACGTATTCGGATCTGGTCATGCAATTAATATGTCATGACATGAAATTGATTATGTCATGACGCAAAGAATTGTCAACAAGTTTCCTCACATTTAACAATCGGTGAAAAACCGGCGTTTGCCGGACAATCGGAGTGCTCCCGGATTTCGGCGCAGTGCCGTCGCAGCGATGAAATATTGGCGGCTGCTGCATTGTCGCGGTACTCTATAAATTGTCCGGCCAGGCGAGCCGGCATCTAACAATCTGGAGGAACATGAAATGAGTGAAGACAAACGTCCCGGTGTGTCGCGCCGTCAGTTTGTAAAAGGGGTTGCTGCAGCGGGTGCTACTGCAGTAGCTGGCCCGTGGGTCATCAGCTCGAGTGCGCTCGCATCATCTGGTGAGCTGAATGTACTTATGTGGTCGGACTACCTGCCGGACGGCTGGAAAGAAGAGTTCGAATCATCAACCGGTATTAAGCTCAATCACACCGGCATTGGCTCAAACGAAGAAATAATCAATCAAATGAAAGCCACCAAAGGCGCAGGCTTTGATATTTGTTCGCCAACGAACAATCGCTCCGGTCAGTGGGGAGATCTGGAACTGCTGCAGCCGTGGGACTACGACAAAATCTCTAACCTCGATCAGGCAAATCCGTCCATGCTTAAAGTGGGTTTGGCAGAATGGAACTTTGCCGAGAAGGGGTCACACTGGTTACCACACATCTGGGGTACCGAAGGTATAGGCTGGCGTACCGATCTATTTGAACCTGAAGGTGGTGTACCCAGTTATGGCGATGTCTGGAATGAAGCCAACGCCGGTAAAACCATGATGCGTGTACACAGCGGTATGCTTGGCGCAGGATTGCATATGGAAGCGGCTGGCCTGATGGACGAGGGTTCCGTATGGGCTGCCTATAAAGATGAAGACACCATGCGTAAAGTGTGGGATCAGATTCTTAAATTCACGGTAGAAAACAAAAAGAACCTGAAGCTTACCTGGAATGATGCAGACACCCAGAAAAACGGTTTACTTAACGATGGTGTGATCGTTGGTCAAACCTGGGATGGTCCGCCACTGGCACTTAAAACAGCTGGCGAGCCTGTGACCTATCAGGCACCTAAAGAAGGTGCGATGGCATGGGTAGATGGTATGTCACTGTCTGCTTCTTCTGCCAACGTTGAACAAGCCTATGAGTTCGTCAAGTTCTGCTATCAGGCAACACCGGCGGGCGTTGCGATTGATTCGCACGGCTATAACTCAGCGGTACTGGGTGCAGACCAGCACGCAGGTGCAGCGTATAAAAGCAACTTCACTGAAGCGTATCCCGGTAATGCACTGGCCAACCTGAATCCATGGCCGGCAGAGCCGCAGTGGTATGCTGATGTTCGTACCGAGTACGAAAACAAGTTCCAGGCTGCCTAGAAAATACCAAAGGCAAACCGGGCTGGCAGGTGTCAGTCCGGGTTTAATTTCTATCTACTAAAAAAAGAACCTACATGAGCGCAGACGTCACGCTTGACGATGTGTGGATTCGCTTTGGTGACTTTGTCGCCGCCAGAGAAGCCAGTATCCATATTGACGACGGTGAGTTTTTCAGTTTTCTCGGGCCTTCCGGATGTGGAAAAACCACCTTGTTACGAGCCATATCCGGATTTCTCACACCTTCGCAGGGGCGTGTTCTTATTGGCGGTAAAGACATGCGGGGCATTGGTCCCAACCTGCGGCCGACGGCACTGATTTTTCAAAACCTGGCGTTGTTTCCGCTCATGAAGGTTTGGGAAAACATCGCCTTTGCGCTGGAGGTCAAAGGGGT
>CALLLY010000308.1 GCA_938008205.1 uncultured Granulosicoccaceae bacterium | reverse complement strand
TTTCAGTCGTGGCGAAACAGAGTGCTCTGTCCCTGTGTCAGGCGCTATTCGAAGTAACAGCGCAGACACGATTTTTGAAATCGTTCTATCGGGTGGCGGTATCGGGCAATTGCCACAATGGATGGTAGCTAATGCCATACGCAGTAGAACGTTGTTGCATTTATTCAGCGATTATCAAACAGAAAACATTCCATTCAACTTTGTCTATCCGCAAAACCGCTATCTTCCGGTAAAGGTAAGATGTTTTATGGACTTCATGAAAGCAAATGTGACTCTACGCAAGAGTTAGCTGAAACGAACGAAGATGATTAACGGCTGTGTTTTCGCTATTAGTTTGCCATCACCCGAACTTCATCGATATCAATGTCGTAGTTGATTGGCGAATCCCAGGTTTTGTCAGAGAACTGGAGAATGGTCGAACTACTCCTCGCTGAGAATGTGAACGTATGTGTTTTGCGAGAGTCAATTGTTGGCCGTTTTGATAAAAATGCGTTCGAGCCATCAAGGGCCTCCACAAGCAGTTTCACCGTTACCCCCGCTCCACCGTTTTTACCTGCATGAAACGACAGTGTGTAAGTCTGACCTGCGAGATTCAATCCAAAATCAGCTCGCTATTTTGAATAGAAGATCAAGACTAGGTAACGATCCACGGGAGAAAAATCTGGAAATGATCTGTTTGAGATGTTGTATTTACAAGCCTGTAAAATCACGAATGTGTTGCGGCACGGTCAGTATGTGGAAGTGCCTGGCCGACCTGGCTTACGAACGGAGATGCAGCAACCGGTTCTGGGATGCATGAACTTCATAATCGAGTTGTTGTGTACAGGAAAGAGCACCGCACGCATCTATTCGCTATTACCCGGATCAAGCAACGCCAGCGTATCCAGCAATGCTTCGTATTTTTCGTGCCCGAGCTTGTTCTTGAACCCTTCCACAATCTTTGCGGCCTGTTGGACTTTGTCGTCGATAATCTTCTGGCCTTGTTCGGTGATTTGTATGGTCTGGCGACGTCGATCTTCGCTGTCACGCGAGAGTGTGATCAGACCTTTGGACTGCATGGTACGGGCGATACGGGTAAGACTTGGAAACAGAAGAGAAGCGCGGTTGGCAAGGGTGGATGAACTCTGCGGGCCGTACTCGGCAAGTACCCGAAGTACCCGCCACTGTTGTTCAGTGATGCCGGTTTCGGCAAGCATTTCGCGGATCGGGGGCATCACGCCCTCTCTGGCACGGATCAACGCGATGGGGAGTGATCTGACCGTTGAGGGAAGTTTTGTTGTCATCGCAGTTATCTTCGCTTTGCGCAGAAGTTTACCACTTTGATTCGCGGTGGGCTTTCTTGACAATAGGCGCTGAATTTATTTAACATGTGTAGTAATAAAGACCGTAAAACTATAGGTTTCTATCGTGAACCCATTGCTTACTGCCGCGCGCTTCGCACCTGTGCATAAGGCGGTGCAAGTGAGTTATCTGGAGAGTGATTTAGTGAGCACCGTTGATCAGAATATCGAGAAACTCAACAACCATCTGGCCCGCTTTGAAAGTGACGGTATCCCTAATCGGATTGCGGGTAGGGATGTGCCGGGCAGCGCCGGTGTTTTTGAATCGACCTCGCCGGTAGATAAGAGCGTAATTTGCGATGTGGCACATGGCAGTGCCGAAGACATAGATGCTGCCGCTACTGCTGCTGCGGATGCCTTTCCCGATTGGCGTGATATGGCGGCAACGCAGAGGCGCAAAATACTGATCAACGTTGCTGAAGCGATAGAGGCCAGAGCAGAGGAGATCGCGCTTTGTGAGTGTTGGGATACTGGCCAGGCGTATCGCTTTATGTCCAAGGCGGCACTGCGCGGTGCAGAGAACTTTCGCTACTTTGCCGATCAGGTGGTGCAGGCACGTGATGGCAAGCATTTAAAATCTCCCACATTAATGAATATCACCAGTCGGGTGCCCATTGGTCCGGTAGGGGTTATCACACCGTGGAACACACCGTTCATGCTTTCTACATGGAAAATTGCACCTGCACTCGCCGCAGGTTGTACTGTGGTACATAAGCCCGCAGAGTCCTCGCCACTGACTGCGCGATTGTTGATTGAAATTGCAGAAGACGCAGGTTTGCCACCGGGTGTGCTTAATGCCGTTAACGGATTCGGTGAAGTGGCAGGCAAAGCGCTTTGTGAGCACCCCAAAATCAGAGCCATCGCATTTGTTGGTGAGAGTCGAACTGGTAGCCTGATTACCCGCCAGGGTGCAGACACACTGAAACGCAATCACCTTGAACTGGGTGGCAAGAACCCGGTCATTGTATTTGACGACGCTGATCTCGAGCGTGCGCTTGATGCGGTGATCTTTATGATCTACTCAATTAACGGTGAGCGCTGTACCTCTTCGTCACGGCTGCTGGTGCAGGACACCATTCGTGATGAGTTTGAAGCGAAACTGGCCGAACGGGTTAAAAATATTAAGGTGGGCCATCCGCTTGATCCCGACACGGAGGTCGGGCCACTCATTAATGAAGAGCACTACCAAAAGGTTACCAGCTACTTTGATATTGCCAAACAGGATAAGGCCACGATTGCAGCAGGTGGTGAAGCGATTGGCGACACCGGCTACTTTGTTAAACCAACACTCTTTACTAACGCAAACAATGCAATGCGAATTGCACAGGAAGAAATATTCGGCCCGGTACTGACTTCTATTACGTTTTCTACCGAAGAAGAAGCACTGGCAATCGCCAACGACACTCCTTACGGGCTAACCGGTTATGTCTGGACCAACGATTTAACCCGTGCATTGCGCTTTACCGATAAACTCGAGGCAGGCATGATCTGGGTGAATTCGGAAAACGTGCGTCACCTGCCAACCCCGTTTGGTGGTGTTAAGGCCAGCGGTATCGGTCGCGATGGTGGTGACTGGTCTTTTGATTTCTATATGGAACAAAAGCATATCGGTTTTGCCACCGGTCAACATAAGATCTCGCGCCTGGGTGTGCAGTGATCGGTTCAGCGTCTGACAGGAGATAACCATGCCAGTACCCGCACCTAACCTATACCCTGACTTCAACACGATTCGTTTGTCACATGCGTGCTTAAACGTGAGTGATCTGGCGGCTTCGAAAAAGTTTTATACAGAAATCTTAGGCCTGCAGGTCACCGACGAAAGCGAAACCCACATTTACCTGCGTGCCATGGAAGAACGTGGCCATCATTGTGTGGTGCTGCAAAAATCGGATCAGCCGGGCACGGTAGAGGTCATGGGTTTTAAAACCTTTGATGAGCAGGATCTCGACAAGGCTGAGGCGTACTTCAAAGGTAAAGGCCGGCCAACAGAGTGGGTAGAGCGCGCTTACCAGGGCCGTACACTGCTCACATCCGATAATCTCGGGATTCCGCTGGAGTTTTATCACAAGATGGATCGCTTAAAGCCTATTCATCAGCAATACGCTTTGTATCGCGGTGTTAAACCGCTGCGAATCGATCACTTTAATGTGTTTTCCACAGACGTCGATGAATCAGTGGCTTTCTACAGTGACTTTGGATTTCGGGTCACTGAATATACTGAAGATGAAAAAAGCAAAAAACTCTGGGCGGCATGGTTACACCGCAAAGGTGGTGTACATGATATGGCGTTTACCAACGGCAACGGCCCGCGCATGCACCACATAGCGTTCTGGGTGCCGACACCGCTGAATATTATTGATCTGCTCGATCTTATGTCCACAACCGGCTATGTAGACAATATAGAAAGAGGGCCGGGGCGCCACGGTATATCTAACGCTTTCTTTTTATATATTCTTGATCCGGATGGTCATCGCATTGAGATCTATTGTTCCGACTACCAAACGGTTGACCCTGACATGGAACCAATTAAGTGGGATCTCACCGATCCACAACGGCAAACTCTGTGGGGAGCCGCGGCACCGCGAAGCTGGTTTGAGCACGGTACTAACTTTGTTGGTGTAGAAACACAGGACTCACCAATGGCCGCAAGTCCGATCATTGCGCCTTAACGCAAACATAGCGCCATCGTAGAACCCACGCACAACAGGACCGAATTCATCATGCGTTTCTCGACCTATTCTTCCAATGGACAAACTTTCTACGGTGCGGCGACAGAAGAGGGCATGATTGCCCTAAGTCCCGACTTCCCGCAATGGCCAACATTGCTTGATGTTGTAAAGGCTGGTGCGTTTGATGAACTGGAAGCAGCGGCCGCTTCTGCATCAGTAACACATACACAGTTTCAGTATGAAATGGTCATGCCCAATGCACCCCGTATTCTGTGCGTGGGCGTAAACTTCCCTGACCGCAACGCTGAGTACAAAGACGGCAGTGCACAACCAGAGTACATGTCATTGTTCCCGCGCTTTGCATCCGGCTTCACCGGTCATGAATGCAATCTTGTGCGACCACCGGAGAATCACACGCTGGACTACGAAGGTGAAGTCGCGATTGTAATCGGCAAGGAAGGGCGTCGTATTTCAATGGACGATGCGTATGATCATATTGCCGCGCTGACACTCTGCAACGAAGGCACCATTCGCGATTGGGTGCGCCACGCCAAGTTCAACGTAACGCAGGGTAAAAACTGGGACAAGTCCGGTGCGATGGGTCCCTGGCTGGTACCGTTTAAAGACGCAAAACAACTGGACGATGCGCATATCATCACCTGGGTGAACGGCGAAGTCCGTCAGGACGATGTGTTGTCTCGCATGATGTTTCCGGTGCGCAAAGAAATAGAATACATCTCAACCTTCATGACGCTTAAGCCTGGAGACATCATTGTTACCGGCACGCCGACCGGAGCAGGCGCGAGGTTTGATCCACCCAGGTTTCTGGCGCCTGGCGATGTTATTGAAGTGGAAGTGGAAGGCATTGGCACGCTTCGAAACGGTGTGGAGGATGAATCGGTATGACGCCCGAACAACACGCCCAGGCTGCCAGTGATTTGTTGAACGCTGAAACCACTGGCGAGCAGATTGGTCTGCTTAGCTTGCGTTATCCGGACATCACCATGGATGACGCCTATGAAGTTCAAAACGCCATTTATCGAGCCAAGCTTGCGCAGGGCCGCAAGGTTATCGGCTGGAAAATCGGGTTAACATCAAAAGCCATGCAGAGTGCGCTGAATATTGATATCCCCGATAGCGGCATACTGTTTGACGATATGCGCTTTGATTCCGGTGACACCGTCGCCAAAGGGCGGTTTATTCAGCCCAGAATAGAAGCGGAAATCGCTTTTGTGATGAAGAAGGCTATCGGCGGTGAGGGCGTCACTCAGCAGCAGGTGATCGATGCAACTGACTATGTGGCGCCTGCCATAGAAATTCTGGACACCCGTATTCTTCGGCAGGACCCTGCAACCGGTAGGGCACGTGTAATATTCGACACCATCAGCGACAACGCGGCCAATGCCGGTATTGTGTTAGGCAAACAAAGGCATTCGATAGATGCTTTTGATCTACGCTGGGTAGGTGCGCTGGCGTACTGTAATGGTGAGCTTGAAGAAACCGGTCTGGGTGCCGGCGTGCTCGATAACCCGGTGGAAAGCGTTGTATGGCTTGCCCGTCGCATGGCTCAATATGGACAATCTATAGAGCCGGGCCAGGTGATACTTTCCGGTAGTTTTATTCGGCCGATTGAGTGTCCGCCTGGCTCAAAATTACATACAGACTTTGGGGATTTTGGCAAGGTCGATATCAATTTCGGGTAGTCACTATCCAGGGGCTGCCGGTTAAACGAATGTGACTTAAAGGTGAATCAACCGGTTATAGATGCAGCACTTGAACACTGGGCGCTTGGCAATGCCTCGGTACAGCTTGTTGCAGCACGCGAAAATCACGTATACCGGGTTGAAACTGAAACACAGCGATACGCATTGCGATTGCACCGATGCGATTATCGAAGCGTTGAAGAAATTCAATCAGAGCTGCTGTGGATGGATATGTTGTCCAGCCAGCAGGTTCCCGTTCCCAAGCCTCTTCCCGCTCCTGACGGGAGTACCGTTATATCGCTGGCCGGAGTGGTAGTCGACGTGCTGAGTTGGGTGAGTGGTTCGCCTTTGAGCAAAGTGAACGTGACGACAGAAATGTACGTTACGCTGGGCGAGCTTCTGGCACAGATGCATCGCCTTACCGATCAGTGGAGCCCGCCCGGGTCTTTTATTCGACCAGTATGGGATCTGGTTGGAGAGGCGCCTTCGTGGGGGCAATTCTGGGACAATCCGCAGCTCACTTCAGCGCAACAAGAACGCTTCAAAAAGTTTCGAGATCATGCACGGCAACTATTCAGTGATCGGCAGTCACTGGATTTTGGTTTGATTCACGCCGACCTGGTGCCCGACAACATTCTCTATGAGCGCGGTCAGCTGCGGCCGATAGACTTCGACGATGGCGGCTATGGTTATCGATTGTTTGATCTGGCGACCGTCACTTTTCGCAACCGTACGCGGCAAAACAGTGATGCGCTGGCAGAGGCTACAGTTTCCGGGTATACAAAACTACGTGAAGCAGATGTTGAATTTTTGCCACTGTTCGAGGCGTTGCGAGCCTGCACCTATGTTGGATGGAACATTTCCCGTATGCATGAGGCAGGAGGAGTTGAGCGCAATGCACGCTTTATTACCGAGGCGGAAGCCGCAATAGAGCGCTACCGGCGACAAGTCTGATGCATAAGCAGGCGTTCAGTCTTCGAAATATTCCGGATGGTTTTTCAGCACTTCGTTAATCGTCTCATCCAGTCGTGTTAAGTGCAGCCTGCCGGCTTCGATAGCCTTTGCGGCATTGCCCTGGACTACGTTGTCGGCAATTTGCTTGTGATCATCAAGAAGTTGTGCCAGACGTTTTTCTCCGGACAGGCTCAGTGCGCACAAACGATCTACCTTGGCTTTCTCGTCAGAGATGATTTCAAAAGCATAAGGTACTCTGGCGATCTCACACAGTGTTTTATGAAAGATATAATCTTCCTCGTGGAAGGCATCAAAATCTTCGGCGTCTACTATTTTGGTTTGTTTTTGTAAACACTTTTCCAGTCGCTTGGCACCGGTGTTGTCGCACTCTGCAGACGCCCGGCGCAGCACTTCCACTTCAATCGCCGATCGAATAAAGCGCGCTTTGGTGATTGCCTGGTTTGAAAATTTTCTGACGACGGTGGCTTTTTGTGGCTGGATAATCACCAGTTCCAGATTTGCCAGGCGATTAAAGGCATCCCGAACCGGTTGACGCGAGACGCCGAATCTGGCTGCCATATCTGCTTCTGAAATGCGTGTGCCGGGCAGCAGGCTTAAAGAGTTTATCTCGTTGTAGAGATGGTCAAACACCAATTCCACGTTGGTTCCGCGCGTGCGGACTTTGTTAGTTTGTTCCATCTGGATATGTCTCTGAATATTCTGTTTGCAGCATAAAACCTGAAGTTAGCGCGCGGTGGTTGCTTTTGACGGCCGGATAATACTAGTATACCAGATATAAGGTTGGTTTTCAGGCAATCCTGCTCTCCCGAACCGCAACAGGGTAACCTCTTTGGAGAAAAATGTCGGGCGTCAAGTTAGATAATATCGTTAAAAACTACGGTAATCTTGAAGTAGTGCACGGCGTCGATCTTGACGTTGAGGAGAAGGAATTTGTAGTGCTGGTGGGGCCGTCAGGCTGTGGAAAATCCACAACCCTGCGCATGATTGCCGGCCTTGAAGAAATCACCGACGGCACCATCAGCATTGATGGCCGGGTGGTGAACCGGGTGGCTCCGAAAGATCGGGATGTCGCCATGGTGTTTCAAAACTACGCTCTGTATCCGCATCTAAAGGTCTTTGAAAATATCGCCTTTGGTCTGCGGATTAGAAAAGAGTCTAAAGAACACATCGCAAAAACCGTCGCCGAGGTCAGTGAAATTCTCGGATTGACGCCGTACCTGGACAGGCGGCCTGCGGAATTGTCCGGTGGCCAGCGTCAGCGGGTGGCGATGGGAAGGGCGATTGTCCGGCACCCGAAAGTCTTCCTGTTTGATGAGCCGCTTTCAAACCTCGATGCAAAGCTTCGCACGCAAATGCGCGCTGAGATCAAAAGACTGCATAAGCGATTGGGCGCGACTTCTGTCTATGTAACGCATGATCAGGTTGAAGCCATGACCCTGGCGGATCGAATCGTAGTAATGAATGACGGTTACATCGAGCAGATCGGCACGCCCATGGAACTCTTTGTTAATCCGGCCAATACGTTTGTGGCAAGCTTTATCGGCTCTCCACCGATGAATCAACTGCCGGGGCGAATTGAAATCCACGCTACCGCCAAAACTGCTTTGGTGAATGACGTAAGTTTTGCTTTGCCGGAGAATGCCCGTGTGGAACATGGACAATCTGTGGTGGTCGGAGTTCGTCCCGAGCACTTTTCTTTGCATCCGGCCGATGGTGCGTCAGCAATTCCGATAACCCTCGATCTTGTTGAACCACTCGGTTCAGAGGCGTTGCTGCACTCCCGAATTGACGAACACGAGTTAATTGTGAAAGCTGAAACCCAGGGTTCGATTGAGCATTTATCAAGCGTTGAGCAAGTCTATGCACCAGCGCATTTGGTGAGTGTATTTGACGCGCAAACTGGTCTTTCACTGACTGGAACTGATCGCCAGTGAGCTCAGGTTCCAGCGAAAATCGCCCCGTAAACTCCGGGCATAGTGACCCTGCGGCACGTCATAGAGCTGCTGGAAATCCGGTAGTCAGGTCACGTCCCAAACGTACGTTTAAACAAAAGCTGCAGCGCTTCGGTGACCACTTAAAGAACGAGTGGCAGCTGTATGTGATGCTGGCGCCCACGATCATCTGGTTTATTGTGTTTCTTTATAAGCCAATGTACGGCTTGCAGATCGCCTTTAAAGACTATTCGATTTTTCGTGGTGTTGCGGCAAGCCCGTGGGTTGGGTGGGAGCATTTTGAGTCGCTGTTTTCTAATGATCAGTTCGTACGGGCGTTCTGGAATACCATAAAGATAAGCGCGCTCAATTTATTGTTCGGGTTTCCGGCACCGATCATCCTGGCGCTGATGTTCAATGAAATTCTTCATGCTACTTACAAGCGTACGGCGCAGACGATTGTGTACCTGCCGCACTTTATATCGTCAGTAATTATTGCAGGTATCGTCATCACGGCTTTTTCACCGTCGGTAGGTATTGTTAATACGGTGCTGGGCTGGTTTGGTATTGATCCCATCTACTTCCTTACTAAGCCTGAGTGGTTTCGTCCTATTTTTGTCGGCACGGGCATCTGGCAGGAGGCGGGTTTTGGTTCAATAGTATTCCTTGCGGCAATCGCAGGAGTGAGCCCGTCACTTTATGAAAGTGCTGTTGTAGACGGCGCCAGTCGCTGGCAAATGATGTGGCGGATAACA
>CALLLY010000307.1 GCA_938008205.1 uncultured Granulosicoccaceae bacterium | reverse complement strand
GGAGTGATCAATGAAGAGTCGGATGAGTATATCAAGTCGGAAAGTGAATGGATTCCGATTGAAGGAAGCATTGAGGCTATATCGAGATTATGTCAGGCCGACTATCGTGTCGTTGTAGTGACTAATCAGTCTGGCATTGCACGCGGGTTACTGACGATCGAAAATCTGCATGCTATTCATCAGCGCATGCAGCAAACCGTGGCGGAAAGTGGTGGACGCATCGATGCGGTATTTATCTGCCCGCACAAACCGGATGACGACTGCGATTGTCGCAAGCCGCGTCCGGGTATGCTGCACAGCGTGATGGAACGGCTCGATACCGAATTGGTCGGTGTGCCATTAGTGGGAGACTCCCTGCGGGATGTTCAGTCGGCTATGGTCGTTAGTGCTTTACCGGTACTGGTGCGAACCGGGCACGGTGCCAGAACTCTCGAACAGAATCCGCATCTTGAGAACGTGGCAGTCTTTGATGACCTGGCGGCTTTTGTTGATAATCTGCTGGAATCAGCTGCCGAGCAGTAGCGATTCGGGCAGATCAAATAGTGATATCGCGTTTTTATTGCTGGCGGATGCTACTTGTGTAATCGTTGATTGTTTTAATTCTGCGGCGCTGGTGATTACCTGATTTATCCAGCGCGGTTCGTTACGCATGCCACGCTGGGCATGCCCGGGCTGATCCGGTGCATCGGTTTCAAACATCATGGCCTCAAGCGGCAACGATTCCACCAGGCCGCGAAGCTTTCTTGCTCCGGGATAGGTGATCGGACCACCAAAGCTTATACGATAATTCAGATCGATGAGGCGATGCGCTTGCTGCAGGCTGCCGTTAAAGCTATGAATCACGCCATTACCGCTGGTTCTGGAAAGTGCGGCTGTCTTTAGCATCAGCAGTACATCTTCAACTGCATTACGCGCATGAATAATGAGCGGCTTTGAGGCGGTTTTAGCCAATTCCAGTTGTGCGCCGAAGTAGAAGCGCTGTTGCTTCAGGTCTGTCTGTTGATCTGATTTGTCCAAACCGCACTCCCCGATGGCCACGCAGTTGTGCAGCGTTTGCGCAAGTGTATCCAGATGAGCCGGTAAGTGATGATCGCAAAACATTGGGTGCAGTCCGGCCGTTGGAAATACGCCCGGGTACTGTGTTGCCAGATGTTGAATTTTAGTAAAGCGTGATTCTATAGTGGCGGGCACCACCATCGCACACACGCCCTGTGACCTGGCGCTTTGGTATATGGATGCCCGGTCCGGGTCAAAACGATCATCGTCGAAATGGATATGAGTATCGATGATCCTGCTGTTAACCAAGTGTGCTACGGACATGGGTTTGGATGTTGATGGTGCACTTGCTGAATGTCTTTAAGACAGTTTTCATCAAGCGTGATATCAATACTTTCAATGTTGGCTTTCAACTGGTTGCAATTGGTCGCACCGATAATTGTCGAGGTCACAAACGGTTGTTGGCGTACAAATGCCAGCGCCATCTGCGCGGCGTTGAGTCCGTGTTTGTTTGCCAGCTTTGTGTATTTTTCCACAGCGCCTACGGCAAGATCGGTGGTGTAACGATAAAAGTAGTTTTTATGTAATGTCAGTCTGGCGTTGTCAGGTTGTTGTCCATTGAGGTACTTACCTGATAGTGAGCCACCTGCCAGAGGGGAATAAGCCAACAACCCTGTTTGTTCGCGATGAGAAAATTCGGCAAGGCCGATCTCATAGGTTCGGTTTAGCAGGCAATACGGGTTTTGAATACTCACAATTTGTTCTGTGCCGAGCTGTTGGGCGGCGATCAGATATTGTGAGACCCCCCAGGGGGTTTCGTTGGAAATGCCAATGTGTCTGATTTTACCGCTTTGCTGCAGGCGGGCGAGTGTTGCCACTGTTTCGTTGATAGGACTGTCGTGTTTATCCCTGCCGGTGGTGTAACCGAGCTTGCCGAAATAGTTGGTGTTTCTTGCCGGCCAATGAATCTGGTAGAGATCAATGTAGTCAGTCTTCAGCCGCGTCAGGCTGTCATTGAGCGCCTGTTCTATTTGTTCATCATTTAACTGTGGCCCACCGCGAATATGTCCGATCCATTTTTTTGGTGCGGGGCCTACCACTTTGGTGGCGATGATGAGCTTGTCGCGCTGCCGGGTTTTAAGCCAGTTGCCGACAATGATTTCGGTCAGCGGGCCGTTTTCTGCAGACACCGGCGCCGGGTAGAGCTCTGCGGTATCAATGAAATTTATGCCGTGCTCAACAGCCAGATTGAGTTGGGCGTGCGCCTGTGACTGAGTATTTTGCGCACCGAAAGTCATGGTACCCAGACAAAGCTGACTGACTTTCGTTGAAGTATTGCCTAGCGGCAGGTAATCCATGTGAGCCGGTTTGGTTGCGGTGCCCGGCTCAGAATAGCAGGTTCAGCATCAGCAGACTGACGACCAGGAAAATGATGGTCATGAAGGTGCCTGCGCGCATGAAGTCGATGACTCTGTATCCTGCCGGACCCATAATCAGCGCATTGACCTGATGAGTCGGAATGATAAAAGAGTTCGATGTTGCGATAGCGACGGTCAGAGCAAACACTGCCGGATCAGCGCCGGCACCAACGGCAATATTCACAGCCAATGGCACCAGCAGCACCGTCGCACCGATGTTTGACATCACCAGCGTAAAAATAGTCGCGAGAATAGCGATCACGGTTTGCAGTAGCCAGATCGGAACATCACCCAGCACCAACAGAGTTTGGTGTGCAATCCACGCTGCAGCACCGGACTTTTCCACCGCCAGCCCGAGTGGAATCAGGCTTGCCAGCAGGAATACGGTTTTCCAGCTGACAGCACGGTAGGCCTCGTCCATGGTGAGTACTCCTGCCAACACCATACCCATCGCACCGACCAGCAGTGAAACGGATAGTCTCAGATCCGAAAACAACACCAGCGCGAGCGCGATACAAAAAAAGAATAGCGCTGGTTTTATTTTATTCGGGCGCAACTCTTCGTCGACGTGGTCTGTGACAACGGCGTAGTCTTCGTTGGCGCGCAGTTTCTTAAGGTTGCGCCATGAGGTGTGAACCACCAGCGTGTCACCACCTTGCAATGGTTCGGTGCGAACTGCTTTGTCCAGTGTGTAGCCGGCGCGATAGATTCGCAGAATGTGCAAGCCATCGTTGCGTCGCAGCTGCAGATCATTGAGGTTTTGACCGACCAGTGACGACCCGGGCGGGATAACAATCTCGGCGATACCGGTTTCCTGTGCGTTCATTACGCTGGAAAAGTGATTTTCACTTTTTACAATTCTAAGCTTGTATTGCCGTGCGAACTTCACCAGCTGACGCTTGTTGCTCAAAACACCGATGTAGCTGTTCACCCAGATAACCTCTTTGCCATCTGGCACAACCGAGACTTCATCGCCGTTTCTGATCGCCAGTACAAACGGCACATTTTCAAGCGTGCGTTCTATCTGCATGATGGTCATGCCGACCAGCGGGCTGTCTATGGTGGCTTGCAGTTCAAAGAGTTCACCGGATATTCCGTATACACGCTCGAAGTACTCGGCGGTTCGGGTGGTGGTTTCTTTCTGCTTTTCTCCTTTAACATTGGGCAATACCCAGCGCCCGAAAGCCATAAAGAAAAGAATGCCGGAGGAGATCAGTGCCAGCCCGACCGGGGTGACGTCAAACAACCCGAAGGTGTCCATTTGATGTTCCGGCGGCAGCGCCTTATTGGAAGATAATAATAAATCGTTAAGCAGAATCAGCGGGCTGGACCCGACCATCGTGACAGTGCCACCAAGAATGGCGCAAAAACCCATCGGCATAAGCAGGCGAGACATAGGCAGATTAGTGCGTCGACTGATTCTGCTGACTACCGGCAGAAACAGCGCTGCCGCGCCGACGTTTTGCATAAAGCTTGAAATAATGCCAACAGTGCCGGACACCAGCGGGGTGATTCTCGCTTCTGTGCTGCCACCCTTTTTCAAAATCCAGTTTGCTACCCGGCTCATGATGCCGGTTTTGTCGAGCCCGGCGCCAATAATCATGACTGCGATAATCGACATGACGGCATTACTGGAGAATCCGTCAAATAGTTCATTGGTGCTGATGACAGGATCAAGGCCCGGGACCATGGTGGTCAGGCCGAGCAACACCATGATGGTGACGGCGGCGACATCGATGCGTACAACTTCAGAGACAAACAGATATACCGTGAAAAAAAGCATGCCCAGCACAAGTATAATTTCAGGGGTGAGTGTGCTGGCTTCATTCATGGTGCGCGAACGTTTTGACCTCGTTGTTGTGGTCCGCAAGGACTGTGGTAGCGATAAAGCGCACCTACTGAAACTGAAGATGGCTTAGTCTGCACTTTACGGTGCAAAAATCGATTCATATCGAATGGCAGGAACTTCGCGAACGGGAAGGGCTCGTACAAGATCCGTTTGACCGCCTGCAGTGTGTTCGCAGCCAATGTAGTATAGCTTTGTTGCATGTTATTCGCCATGACAACAATGTTGCAGAAAGAAAAACCTGCGGGATATTTTACTGCATCAAAATATGACTTGGCTGGTGCCATAGAAATGGTCGTGCTGGTCTGCGGTTACCAGTAAAATGCAGCGATTAATGAGCGGAATGCACAAGTAATGGGACAGATACTTAGTACTCGATCGTTGCGTACCTTTGTACTGCGGCAGGGGCGATTAACAGCAGGTCAGGAGAATAACCTTCGCGATTACTGGCCGCGATATGGCATTGATATTAATGCCGCACAGGTTGATCTGTCGGCAGTGTATAGCGATGACAAGCCGTTGTGGCTTGAGATCGGTTTTGGCAATGGTGAGTCGCTGGTAAAAATGGCGGCCGCAAACCGCGACGTGAACTTTCTGGGTATAGAAGTGCATCTGCCGGGTGTCGGGCATGTTTTGGGAGAAATCGCATCGCATGAACTGGAGAACATCCGTATTGCTCGCTACGATGCCGTAGAGTTACTGGACAAGTATCTGCCGGAAAATGCCTTTGAACGGGTATTGCTGTTCTTTCCTGATCCATGGCATAAAAAGCGTCACCATAAAAGACGTATCGTGAACGCAGAGTTTTTAAGTCATTTGCGTCGTGTGCTAAAACCATCCGGTGTGTTGCACACAGCAACAGACTGGGCCTCCTACGCTGAGCACATAGAAGTGGTATTGCAGCAGTGTGATTGGTTTGAGCGGCTGGAGAATGACAACGATATTGTTTCTGCCCGACCTCAAACCAAGTTTGAAGAGCGAGGCTTAAAGCTCGGGCACGAGGTGGCAGATCTGGTTTACCGGCTGGTTGATTGAAATGGCAGCGATCTTGAAGCAGGTTACCGGCTAACCTGACTAAACCGGATCACTCAAATCCAACCGATTGATCATTTGACGTTGAGCGATAATTTTGTGACACCAAACGTCGAGCCGCGACTGAATGATGGCAGGCGGCGCTATACCGATACGGTGTTGCTATCGCTGGTTGCCTGTCATGAGTGTGATCTTTTACATGAGAAGCGCGAGCTGGCTGTCGGGGCGATTGCGCGTTGTGTGCGTTGCAATGCTTTTTTGTATAGCAATAAACACAACAGCATCGACAAGGCGCTGGCTGTGTCGCTGGCAGCCTTGATTATGTTTGTGGTTGCCAATGCTTTCCCGTTTCTGGCGATTAGTGTGTCCGGCAATTCGCAAAGCATTTCTATTGTCTCAGCCGTTTTTGCACTGTCAGATGGCGGTATGTGGCTGCTTGGTTTGCTGTGCTTTGGTTTTATTCTGCTTATTCCGTTGCTCAGAGTGGTTGGGCTTTTGTATATTCTGCTGCCGTTGCGCTTTGGCTACCGTGCTGCCGGCAGTGAGCTGGTATTTCGCGGCATTGTTGCAATGTCGCCGTGGAGCATGATGGAAATCTACCTGCTCGGTGCGGTGGTCGCTCTGGTCAAACTGGCTTCAATGGCAAATATTGAGCTCGGTCTTTCGTTCTGGGCATTCGCCTTGCTCAACCTGTTATCTGCGCTCGCTGCACAAATGGTCGATACCCACACATTGTGGGATTTTCTCAGCCATTCCCGCGGTGGCAAAGACGCAATAATGAATGGCGGGCATCGCACATGAAAACGGCGGCCGAGTGCGGCCTGGTGGCGTGTCCGGCGTGCGGCACAATCACGCGTACCAGACTGCAGGTGCAAGTTACTCCGCCGAAATGCCAGTTGTGTTACGCGCGGTTACACTCGCGAAAACCGATGAGCCTTCAGCGCGCCTGGGCGTGGCTGATCGCTGGCATCATTGCGTACATTCCTGCGAATCTATATCCGATCATGTTTACCACGGTCTTCGGAGATTCGCAGCCGAACACGATTGTTGGTGGCATTATTGTTTTGCTGGAACTTGAGTCCTATCCGGTAGCACTGGTTGTCTTTGTGGCAAGCGTAGTTGTGCCGATATTAAAGTTCGTCGCAGTTGCTTATTTGCTGATATCGATTCAACGCAAGTTTGCCCACAACCGTTTTGAACGTACCCGATTGTTTCGCTTAACGGAATTTATTGGTCGCTGGTCGATGATCGACGTATTTGTTGTCGCCATTCTGGCAGCTTTGGTACAAATCAGATCGGTCGCGCAAATAGAGCCCGGACTGGGCGCTACGGCATTTGGCGCCGCGGTAATTTTTACCATGCTGTCAGCGCTTGCGCTTGATCCGCGGTTGATCTGGGACTGACCATGGAAGAGCGATTCAGGCGCCCGCGCTACAAACAGAACCACACAGCACATCGAAGACGCTACGAGCTCGAAGCAGCCGTGCCCGTGATTGACCCTCCTCGCAAGCGGCATAATATCTCTGCCTTTTGGCTGGCTCCTTTGCTGGCTGCCATCATTGGTATTTACCTGGCGATTTCTTTTTACCGATCGCAAGGACCTGAGATCTCTATAGAATTCGCAACCGCGGAAGGATTGATCGCGGGAAAAACACCTATCAGATACCGCGATGTGAATATTGGTGTGGTTGATAAAATTCTGCTTAGCGAAGATCTTGAATCGGTTGTTGTTAAAGCCAAAATGGCGGTAGATGCGAAGCGTTATCTCAATAAGCATGCACGATTCTGGGTGGTGAGACCGCGCGTTGGCACCAGTGGCGTATCCGGGTTGAACACTTTGCTGTCGGGTGCGTACATACAAGTGAACTCGATTCTGGACGACAGCTTTCAATCGTTTTTTACCGGACTTGAACAACCGCCACTGACTGATGAAGATGCGCCGGGGCTGCGCTTAAAGCTGCAGGCTAAACAGGCCGGTTACGTTAGTGTCGGATCACCGGTTTACTACCGACAGGTTAAGGTTGGTCAGATCGAGGCACAACGTTTTCTCGATAACTACGAAGGCGTTGAGTTCACGGTGTTTGTTGATGATCCTCATCACAAGATAATTCGCAACACTACCAAGTTCTGGAATGTCAGTGGTATCAATCTTTCTGTCGACGCTAACGGGTTCAAGGTTAGAACGCCATCGATTGAGGGGTTGGCTCAGGGTGGCGTGGCGTTTGATATTATTCAGGAATACGAGTTTCCCAGAACCGTACAGGACGGACACATATTTACGCTGCATGAGAGCCGCGACACCGCCACTGAAGAAATGATTCAGGACGTCAGCACCGGTAAGTTTCAGTATGTGATTTACTTTGACGGATCAGTGCGCGGGTTATCCCCTGGCGCGCCAGTAGAGTTTCGCGGTGTACAGATTGGTCGGGTGACTGACATTAAGCTGGTTTACGATAGCGCGTCAGAATTTGTGCAGGTGCCTGTCTATATTGAATTGCAACCTGAGCGAGTCCGCGGTTTGCGAAGCGGCCAGATTAATGAACCGAGAATGATAGACAGTTCAATTGTTTCCGGACTACGCGCCAAGCTGCAAACCGGTAATCTGCTGACCGGACAGTTATATATTGCATTAGATCTTTATGACGATGGTGTGGCCGGACCACTGGTTAAGAACAACAACGGCATCACTATTATGCCTAGTGTGCCGTCCGATATTGATCAGGTCACCGAAGGGGTCCAGCAGGCACTCGCAAAAATTAACGCACTGCCATTGCAGGATCTTGTCGAAAATGCCAATGCCACGGTTGCCCGTGCCGGTGCGTTGCTGCAGCAATTTGAACAGGTGGGTCTGGCGGGTCGTATAGACTCTGCGATCGGTTCTGCCGACAGCGCCATCGATCAATACGCCCGTCTTGCTAAAAGTGCCAGGCAGGAACTGAATAGTTTATCTTCGCAACTGGAACGTTTTGTCACTGCCGCCGGTGATTCAATGGAGGGAATTGCGCCTGACTCACCGCTTTACTATAACCTGCTGAATACGCTGCGTGATGTACAGGCCGCTTCCCGTGCGGTATTGGCAGTTTCCGAGTCGGTTGAGAAAAAACCTGAGGAATTTCTGTTTGGCAAATAGTGTGAGAAAACCGGTTGTTTGTCGCGGACGCTGGCTGGTAGCTATTGTAGCCTGCTGTGCAATGATAAGTGCTTGCATCAACACGCCACTGCCTGACTACTATGTACTGACACCTGAACGCAATTCGGTAGCCCAGGTGGTAACTGCGCAGGTGAACCCGCAAATTGCTCTGGGTATTGGCCCGGTGACGATACCGGAAACAGTCAATCGACCGAACATTGTCACACCGCTTGATAGCAATCAGGTAGAGGTTGCCGAGTATCATCGCTGGAGCGAACCGCTGATCGAGAATATTTCACGGGTGGTCATTACCAATATTGCCGGCCGGCTTGGGTTGAATAAGCTGTATGCCTATCCGTGGCTGGGCAATCCGGTAGATTATCAGGTGCGTATCGATGTATTGCAGATGGTGGGTAGTCCCTCCGAAAGTGTCACCATGCAGGTGCGCTGGCAGATTCTTACCGGTGAAAAACCACGGCAGCTAATTCTGACTCGTATTTCCGAATATACCGAGGCGACTGATGCCGACGGATATTCAGCGATGGTGTCTGCCTACAGCCGTGCCGTTGCCTCTCTATCTGATGATATTTCAAAGGCATTGTCGGCGATCGAAAACAACGTGTCCGGCCTTGTTGTTTCAAAGGGTAACGGCGCTTAGTATAGAAGGCATTAATTACGTCAAGTCAGCAACCAAAGGGCATCACATGGCAAGCTTGCATAACGCTTCAACCGAGCAACTGCAGGAACTGGATGCACTGCATCACCTTCATCCTTTTACTGATACAGCAGCACTGAATAAAAAAGGTGTGCGTGTTATCAAGCGTGCAGAAGGCGTTTACCTGTGGGACTCCGAAGATCGAAAGTTTCTCGATGGCATGGCGGGGCTGTGGTGTGTAAACGTGGGGTACGGACGCAAAGAAATCATGGATGCGGCCTACCAGCAGATGCAGCAACTGCCTTACTACAATAGTTTTTTTCAAACCTCACACCCGCCGGCCATTGAACTTGCAGCAAAAATCTCTGAAGTGACACCGGCCGGCTTTAACCGGGTATTTTTCTGTGGTTCCGGTTCTGAAGCCAACGATACGGTGGTTCGCATGGTGCGACACTATTGGGCTGCACTTGGTAAACCTGACAAGAAAGTTGTCATCAGTCGTGAAAACGCCTATCACGGCAGCACTATGGCGGGTGCCAGTCTTGGGGGGATGAAACCGATGCATGCGCAAGGTGGTCTGCCGATTCCGGATATTGAGCACATCAAACAGCCACACTGGTTTGTGAACGGGTACGATCAGACCCCGGAAGTGTTTGGTAAAAATGCCGCGCTTGCTCTTGAGAAACGCATTGAGGAGTTGGGTGCAGATAATGTGGCGGCGTTTATCGGTGAGCCGGTACAGGGTGCTGGCGGGGTTATCGTACCGCCATCGACTTACTGGCCGGAGATTCAACGCATCTGCAAACAACACGATATTTTACTGGTTGCCGATGAAGTGATTTGTGGCTTTGGCAGAACGGCGCGCTGGTTCGGTTCAGATACTTTTAATATAGAAGCTGACCTCATGGCCATTGCCAAAGGTTTGAGCTCCGGTTATTTGCCAATCGGCGGTGTCGTTGTCAGCGATCATGTTGCCGAGGGACTGGAGCAGGGCGGGGAGTTTAATCACGGTTATACCTACTCTGGTCATCCGGCCTGTGCGGCAGCAGCGCTGGCAAACATCGAACTTATGCAACGAGAACGGATTGTCGAAAATGCTGCTGAAAAAATCGCACCGTATTTTCAGCAGAAATTGTTTGAGATGGCGGACCATCCACTGGTTGGGCAAGTCAGAGGTGTCGGTATGCTCGGCGCTATTCAGCTAAGCCCGGAAAAACCCTCCAACAAACAATTTAGTAAAGGTGGCGTGGTCTCGATGGTGTGCCGTGAGCATTGCATGGAGAACGGTCTGGTTATGCGTGCAGTCGATGATGCAATGATTCTTTCCCCACCATTGATAATCACAGAATCTCAAATTGACGAGCTGTTTGCGATTGCTAAAAACAGTATTGATCAGACTTATCAGGATCTGCAGGATGGCAAGATCGACTTTTCGTCATAGCAGCGCCGTGTAGTGAGTGACCGCCTGGGGCATCGACAGTTGTGATGCCCCGGTTTTGATCAGTCGTGCGGTTGTTTCTCTATTGCTCCGTCATTTGCAGATACTTGGTGGCGTAGCGCGTACCCAGAATTCGCAGCCCCTCGGCGGAAAAGTGCAGGTTATCGAGAATTGTACCGAGTCCGTCAGCGGCTACACATCCGGTATGGTTGTCAGCGTCATTGTTCAATGCCATTAAGATTTCATTGACTGGCGCCTCGACGGTTTCACCACAGATGAAAGGCTTGTCCGAGGAAAACCAGTTTTCAGATCTGAAGTTATTGATCAGGTTGTGCAGCTTGTTGCGATAGTAGTCATTGGCGGTCCAGTCAGTTTCTCCCTGATGCCACAATATGCCGTCAACAGCGGCTTTGTTTGGTAGCTGGTTAAGCGCATCGGTGACCTTGTTGCTGATTTTCCAGTAAAACTCGCTTTGATAATCCCAATGACTAATGCCCTGACCAGGCGCTGTAACCAGAATAAAACCGATGACTTTCTGCGGTCGGCGTTCAGCTACCTTGGTGGCAAAGTGAAACGCAAAGTTGTTTGAAGGGTCGGTATCCGGATGGTTGCGCGGGTGCCAGTCCAGATCCCAGATCTGGTGCAGATCGGCCACCTGCCAGCCATTGTTAGTGAACGCAAAAGCGCGATTGTTGGGAATGTCACGGGCTGCGTCGAAGGTTGTATCGGCGCCCAGCGCATTTGATTGTCCGGTAACCAGGATGACATCAGTAATGTCTGCCGGATAAATCTCGGTTGAATTTCCAGCCGGTACGGTAGCCGGTACTACAACTGGCTGCTCCCCGATTGTTCCGATCGTGGTGGTTTGCTGAGCGGGTTGTTGTTCTGCGCCGGATTGCGAACTGGAGTTTTGTAACGAGTTGTTATTATCAGTTTGTGCATTGGTGGTGGCGCCGGCTTGTGATTCTTCGGCGTTACCAGATGAAAACTCATCTGATAGTTGGTCATTGCTGCAAGCTGATAAAAGAGCGAGCGGTAGCGCCACGCTTAAAATGCGAAATAGAGTCTGCATAAGGGGAGTACGGTTACGAACTGCTGATCATCGAATCGGATATTGTACCAAAGGATTCAGCGACTAACGATATCGCCACAATGATCAGCCAGACAGGCATTGTGAATTAGCGTGTCATTTCGTAGTAGAGGTCAGCGTAGCGATTGCCGATCAGGCGCAATGATTCCGCATTGAAATGTGCGTCGTCATCGCGGGTTGGCAGGCCCTCGGCGGCGATGCAGCCAGTCCAGATATCGTTATCGGTATTTAGCTTACGCAGTTGCTCGTTTACCGGCAGCCGCGCCGTTTCGCCGCAGATAAAAGGCCTGCCGTAGTCAAACCAACTCTCGCTGCGAAAGTTGGCAATCAGTTCGTAGAGCTGCTGGCCATAGTAATCGTCGTCGCGGCCGTCCGATTCACCCTGGTGCCAGAGTATGCCGTCGAATTTTGATTTAGACGGCAGTTCGTTAATGGCATTGCTGACTTTGTCTCTGATTTCAGCAAAAAAATCGCCGTCCGGGCGCCAGTGTTCGATAGCCTGTCCCGGTGCTGTAATTAGAACGAAGCCAACGACCCGATCCGGCGCGCGTTCAACCAGTCTTCTGCCGAAGTGCAGACTGAAGTTGTTCGACGGCTCGGTGCCGGGGTTGGTGCGCGGAAACCACCCTCGATCCCACACTTGATACAGCGTGGCAACCTGCCAGCCGTCTTCAGTAAACGCAAAAACCCTTGGGTCACCCTCGTCCAGTCGGTAGTCGTAAGCGGTGCCGGCACCCAGTGCGTTGGATTGCCCGGTGATCAGAATCAGATCGGTAATGTCGGCAATGGTCGGTTCGCTCAGTGGTTCCGGCGCCTGTGGTGCATTATTGTCGGGATCATTGGCGTTTTGCGGCTGTTGCTGCGGGTTGGTGTTATCTGCAGCTGACTGTGGCGTAACATCAGCGCTTCGGACGGATCGCACGCTCAACGTACTGTCGTTCGCACCGCAACCACCCAGAGATACAATGGCGGTAAACGCAATGAATTTCGCTACGTAAAAAAATATATGAGGGTACTTCACAGCCCGGCGCCTTTTGATGCAGGCGACTATTATCTGGCCAGAAAAATTCTGCCGATGGGCGCGCTTCTCAATTTCTGCACGTCATCTGTAAATAGTGAGCAATATTGGCAGCAGTGAAACGATCAGATCCCTTTAAAAGGAAAATACAGGCTTTTTCAGCCAGTAGCGGTGCTTGCGAAAAAAGTACAGCATTCCGCGCAAATGCTCCGCGAAAGCCTTGTTAAAAACCAGTCCACGCGATAGCTCTTGTGCGTAATGAATGGCTTGAGATTCCGGTACGAACAATACTTTTTGCCCGCCTTTCCAGACTCTCAAACAAAAGTCGACATCTTCTGGGGCATAGAAAAATTTTTCATCGAGATAACCTATCCGGCTAAGCAGCTCACGGCGAAATAACCAGAACGCCGAGATCGCATAGTCAACGTCAGTGGTTGACAGGTGCTTACTTGCTTCATCTTCGCGAGATTCAATCTGTTTCAGGAAAAAGTAGCGATAAGCCTTATGCATGAGGGTCGGAAACTGATCCGTTGATTTCTGCAGTGAACCGCTACCGTAGATTAGCTTCGGCGCAACGAGCCCCGCTTTTTTGTTTTCCAGCATGGTTGTTATCAGTACTGAGAAAGTATCGGGGTTAGTCTCCATGTCGCTATCCATCACTGCGATAAATTCACCCCTGGCAGCTTTCAAAGCCAGGTTTCTCGGATAGGTTGTGCCGGTATTAGAATCCAGCAGAATACTCTTGATCAGATCACCGTAGCGCCGTTGATAGGTTTCAATATGTGCACGGGTCTGGTCACTGGAGCCATTGTCGACCACAAAGATTTCATACTCGCTTTGCTCCAGGTGTATCGAGTCGATGATCGACTGCAGACACGCGTCAATATACTGCTCTGAATTCCATGTCAGCATGATGATGGAAAGTTGCATGGTCAGTTCAGACTACATTTCATGTGAACGGAGTGGTCGGGTAGGGAAAGAAAGTGCGGTACCATGGGTGCAATAGTCCTGCCGTTGCGGCGTCGCTAAACCGTAGTGAAAATGTCTGAAACATCGATTTTGCGAAATTTTTTAGCCATGGTTTGCCTGTTGTATGCGGGCTTGTCACACGGGCAGGCTACTGTGAACTGTTTATCGGCCTCAAGCGACCCGGATGGAGACGGTTTTGGTTGGGAAAACGGCGCCAGTTGTCGTGTTTCACAAGTTCGCCCGATTTGCCAGTTGCCTGGTTCCGACCCTGACGGTGACGGATTCGGCTGGGAATCCAGCAAAACCTGTGTAGTAAACAAGAGCTCGACGAGGCCTCAGTGCCAGCGTGCGGAATCAGATCCGGATGGAGATGGTTTCGGGTGGGAAAATGGCCGCAGTTGTGTGGTTGCTGCCAATGTAGAACTACCGGAAGAGCGATATTCATTGCCACACCCGGCTTGCAGTTCAGGTCGGTATGATCCTGCCAACACTGGCTACGGATGGGAAAACAGCCGCACCTGCACCACGCGAAATTACGGCGACGGCGGGTCGGCCATCACCGATGTGGTTCTGGTGACAGGCCAGTCAAATGCGTTGGGTGCGGAGACGGTTTTACTCGACCCGAGCCGCTTCGATGAACAACTCGACTCACCGGTAAAACGTGTGTACGCGTACACCAACACAGGATGGACGATTGCAGGGCTTCGGCAGATCTGGGATCGGGACTGGTATCCGCGCGCGGATATCGCCGCTGATCCGGGCAATAACTTTGCGTTTCACTTTGCGAAAACGCTGGTTCGAAAAGACCCTTCAAAGGTTGTTGGAATCATTCTGATTACCGCTCCCGGGGAGTCGATTTCTCACTGGGATAAAAACATGCCGTTTTACTCAGCTGTGGAAGAAAAGGTAAAACGCGCACTTAACGCCTTGCCGCATAAAACGCGCATTGACGCGGTGTTGTGGCATCAGGGCGAAACTGATTACTACGACACAAGTTATTACGGATCAAAATTACAACAGCTGATCGAGCAGTTTCGAAGTGAAAGCTGGGTGCAGAACAATGCTCCGTTCATTTGTGGCGAAACATTTAACTCTCCGGTAAATGCCAGATTGAAAGCACTTAATACTGATTCCGATCCGCAAACTGCCTGTGCCAGTGCAAGCGGACTGGAATCCGTTGGTGATGATCTACATTTTTCTGCCGCGTCATTGCGCACACTGGGCGCAAGGTACGCAGCAAAGTACCGTGAAACAACGGGCTCACGTTAGTTGTTGTAACAATTATGATCCTATGTTGTTCAGCACACAGACGAGTGAATAACAGCAATATTCAGTAGAAAATGCGCAAACTAGATGGCGATCTCAGACTGAGTGATAAGTTTTTGACACACTTAGCCGCCTAACGTTTGCCTCTATCGGAATGTTGTAGTGCTTATCAATACTAAAAAAATAATTGTAAAGTCAATTTTGATTTTTGGAATG
>CALLLY010000306.1 GCA_938008205.1 uncultured Granulosicoccaceae bacterium | reverse complement strand
ACCCGCAGCGATCTTATCGAATCCGGTGGGACAGACACCGATAGTGATGGCAGGCTCGATGACTTCCGTGATCACAATAACAACGGTATTGCAGATAGTGTCGATCAGTTTTACACCAATGGTTCCGATGTCGATGGTGATTTTATCGATGATTTATATGATACCGACCACACTTTCGGTGAAGATGCGGACGCAGATGGAATAGTAGATGCTTTCGATGTGGATGCTGACGGTGATGGACTGCTGGACCTGATCGCTGGTACGCCACAGTTGAATAGCATTAGCAAGGTCTATGAATTTGACCCGGTAGCCGGTGCGTTACTGAATACGGGTACCGGTACACTGGGTGGTGGTTGCTCAATACAGCGAATTGGTCTGCAGATTGACTGGAGCTTGCTGTTGCTGCTGGGGGCTGCTCTGCTGGGTATCACCCGGCGAAGATGGTGTTAAACAAAAAATTTTAGTTGGATTGCACATGGTTTTCACAAAACATCTCCTCTCAAGCGAGATTGAAACTTCGATCTTTGCACGAAAGCCTGCTTGCAGCGCATTGCTGCTGGGTACGCTACTTTGCCTGACAGCGTCAGGCGCTGCACTGGCGATGACAGACAAAGACGGTGACGGTGTTCCCGATCAGGTTGAGATTGCGGAAGGTACTGACCCCGATCAGGCAACCAATTACCTCGATAGTGACGGTGATACGATTCCTGATTACCTCGATAGAGATTCCGATGGTGACAGCGTATTCGACGAACTGGAGTATGGTCGCGAACCTTATCTCGACGCAGATATGGATGGTGTGCCGGTTTATCTGGACGACGATGACAACGATCCGAATATTGTAAATGCCGATGGTCGGGTTCAACCACAGTTTGATCCTGACAACAACAATACGGCCGCCTTTCAGGACGCTGCACATAATCATGAGGTTGATTCGGATGGCGATACTGTCCATGACAGCATCGAGATAGCAGAGGGCACCGACGAATCCTCAGCAACCTCTTTTCTGGATACCGACGGAGATGGCATTCCGGATATCAACGATGGTGATGCCGATGGTGACGGTATAGGCAACCTTTCAGAAGCGGGTGTGTACCCTTACTATGATCGCGATTGCGATGGTATACCAGCATACCTTGATGACGATGATTTCAACGAGCTGATTGGAAACGACGACAATAAGGTTCAGTCGCTGTTTGATCCTGATGGCGATGGAACCGCGTCTTTTCAGGATGCGACCGAAACGGACACACAGGCCGATGGCGATAATGATGGCGTCCCGGATGCAGTCGAAGTTGTCGAGGGAACAGATCCCGCAGACGGAAGCAGCTTCCGTGACTCAGATGGTGATGGAATCCCGGACTATATCGATCCTGACGACGATAACGATACCATCGCTGATTCAATAGAAGGTGATGGTGATACAGACAATGACGGTATCCCCAACTACCTGGACCCCGACAGTGATGGCGACGGCGTGTCTGATCAACTGGAAGGTGATGGTGATATCGATGGCGATTTCATACCAAATTTTGTAGATCCCGATACGTCGACGTCTGATTCGACTAATGAACCCGATTCTGACAACGACGGTATACCGGATTCGGTAGAAGGTCAGGATGATCCTGACGGTGATGGCAGAGGCAATTTCCTCGACGATGACAGTGACGGGGACGGTATTCCTGACGCCACTGAAACTAACGCCGATGCCGATGCGGATGGCTTGCCTAATTTCCTTGACCTGGATAGCGATGCCGATGGCATTCCGGACTCAGTGGAAGGCGTGGTAGATACCGATGGTGACGGTGTACCGAACTTTCTGGATATCGATAGCGACGGTGACGGTATTGCCGATCGTGCAGAGGGTGAAGCCGATGCCGATGGCGATGGAAATCCCGCCTATCTCGATATCGATGAAACTGCAGTAAATATCGTTAACAATGCGATCGTGCGCACGGGTCTTGATGGTGGTTGTGTGCTGTCTGATAAAAGCGGACCGGTTGACCCCGGATTACTCGCGCTGTTGTGTTTGTCACTGGCGGGTATTTTCCGACGCAAAACCAAACGGGTATCCATTCATCGTTAATATCTTTGACAGAGGTTCCCGCCTGTGAAGTATGGCGGGGACCTTACGTTCCTAAACTATCGGTTGCCACCGATGGTCGTTTAATACGCGCTCAAATTGTCCATCGTCTCCGGCGTTGTTTGTTACCGGTGCCTGTAGCGTGATCTTTTGCATACTGATCGGATGAGTAAAGCTAAGCGCAGTAGCGTGTAGCAGCAGCCGCCTGCAGTCATACTGAGTGGCAAAAAACTGATTGTGTATGGCTTTGCCATAGCTGGTATCTCCAATCAGTGGATGGTGTATGTGTTTCATATGTTGTCGAATCTGGTGGCGGCGACCCGTAACCGGTTTCACTTCGATCAGGCTATAGCGTGTGGTCGGGTATCGATCAAGGCGGTAGGGCAGTTCTATATTCGCAAGCGTTTGATAGTGAGTCAGTGCCGGTGAGCGTCGCCTGTGTCTGGCATCTTTGTCACCGATCGCATAGTCGATGCAGCCGGTATCCAGTGTGTATCCGCGCACCACGGCCCGGTAGGTCTTACTGACAAGGCGTTGCTCGAACTGACTGGTTAATGCTTTTGCACACTCGGCATCCAGCGCCAGCAGCAACAGTCCGGAAGTGGGCTTATCCAGTCGATGTACCGGAAAAACTCGCTGACCCAGCTGGCTGGCTAACTGATCAACCAGATTGCGGTGTTCATGAGCATCCAGCTGAGTGCGATGTACCAGCAACCCGGCAGGTTTTATCACTACTGTCAGGCGGTCATCCCGATAAACAACAGGTATATGGGTCGACAATGGGTTTGTGACGGTTGATTTCCTGTACCTGTGAAAAGAGCTAGTCGGTAGATTCGCTGACAGGTTCTTTTCGCTGAACCGCTTGTTCTGCTTCTTCTTTGCTCAGCCGCGACCAGATGTCTTCGACCCAGCTTTTCATGATTAAGGATTCCTGCCAGCGGTCGGACATTTCCATGCCCTCTGCGTCAGTCATGGCATATTCGGGTGGTGCCAGCTCGGTTTGGAATATCAGGGTGTCTTTATCTGAGGCGCGTTTACGCCAGTGACGAAAGCCGGTTTCCCACCAATCAAGAAATTGCACTACCCATTGCTGGTGTTGCGGAAATTCCAGCTGCAACTGGATTTGCTGCGCTGAGGCCACCCGACCCTGGTATGCATCGGCGCGTTTAAGGATTGTGTCGATCATTTGCTGTTCTTCTTCACCCAGCGGCAATGAGAATTCGCGATCGACAACGTAGTGAGACAAGTCCACGCTCAGACGCATGTCTGGCACGGCATCGAGAAGTTGAGTGGTGAAATTTAGATCATTAGTAATAGAGTTGCGGTGGGTTTCAAATTCAATAGTTACCTCTTCCTTTTCTGCTTCTTCAATCCAGTCCTGCACCATCAGCGATGCTTCATCGACGCTACTGGGGATAACCTGTGCAATAACATTTACCGCAACAGCGTTAAATTCGCGCGCCATTTTCAGCACTGGCAGCATATCTTCCATGCTTGCCGGAAATGCATTGATAACGCAGCCCAGCTCATTTTGCCGAAACAATGGCAGGGTTTTGTAGGCGGTATCGATGTCTGCGGCACCCAGATTGATGGCCATGCCTGCAAATCCGGCGTCTCTGACCATGGCAAACGCTTCTTCATTGCTGACGGCGGGATGGCTTCCTCTACCGGGATCCATCGCCCAAAGTGATTGGTAGATCTCTAGTCTGGACAAATCAGTCTCCGCGTGAATTACGCTAACGTGGACAGGGTATCGGGGGTATTTAGTAGTACGCGATCAGCGTAGATGTCGGGGCGAGTATAGCGAATGAGGCAGGCAGTCAGCTGCGAAATTTAACAATTGTGTCGTTAACACCCCGAATTTACCTCGGTTTGCTTAAAATCTGTCACAATATCAGCGATCAGGTGCCGGTGCGGGCTGCGCATTTACAAAGGTTTACGGAACCGTATTGGAGTTTGATCTCACGCTGGCTATTATGCTGCTGCGAGAATACAGGAGATCCGGAGAAGCCGGTTCGGCTTTTTGGAAACGCTGTCCGTGTTTCCCCGGTAATCGTGAATAAAATAATAAATATAGTGCTTCACTCAATCAACAAAGGAAATTTACATGCATTTTCATAATAAGTACCTTGCCGAATTTTTCGGCACATTCTGGCTTGTGCTAGGGGGCTGTGGTAGTGCGATTTTCGCAGCTACTTTTGCCGGGGATATCGGTATAAATATTGGTCTGGTCGGTGTATCACTGGCCTTTGGTCTTACCGTTATGACTATGGCTTATGCCGTCGGTCACGTTTCTGGTGGTCACTTCAATCCGGCAGTTTCTATCGGTTTGTGGGTGGGTGGTCGTTTTGGCTTTGGTCATCTGATCCCTTACATCGTGTTCCAGGTGCTGGGTGCAATTGCTGCGGCTTTCGTTCTGCAGTGGTTCGTGACTAATGCAGGTGCAGCGGTTGATTCATTGAACGCCGGTGCCGTGCCAACTTTGGCGTCTAACGGTTATGGTGATGCCTCTCCAGGCAAGTTCAGCATGGAAGCAGTAATCGTCATGGAAGTTATCATGACAGCATTCTTCCTGATCATCATCATGGGCGCTACTGACGAGCGTGCACCTGCAGGCTTTGCTCCTATCGCTATTGGTCTTGGTTTAACCCTGATTCACCTGATCTCTATTCCTGTTTCTAACACTTCTGTTAATCCAGCCAGAAGTACTGGTCCGGCACTGGTTTCCAAGTTGTTCGGTGATGCCGAAGCCGGTGGTGTAGCGGTGACCCAGCTTCCAGTTTTCTGGATTGCGCCAATCGTTGGTGCCGTACTGGGCGCGATCATTTATCGCCTGATCGTATCAGGTGCAGCTCCTGCAGAAGCGGCAGCTCCGGCTCCACGTGAAAGAGTTGAAGTTCGCGAGCCTGAGTATCGGGATCGTGGTGAATACCGTGGTGAGCGTGCTGAATACCGTGACCGTGGTGACTACAGAGAAGACTACCGCGACTATCGTGACGAGCGTTACTAGTAACACTCTGCAGTAATAGTTGAAGTTTGAGAACGCGACATCTCGGTGTCGCGTTTTTTTTGTTAATAGCCCGCTGTGTTGTTCACAGCGCCCGCTAGCAACTCGGGGGCCTTTCCACTCTCTATCGCCTGAATAGATTGCACTATCTGATCGACAGATAATTGCAGCTGAGTAGGGCCTGCAACGTGTGGAGTCAGGATGACGTTGGGGTGCATCCATAGTTTGTG
The DNA here is from genome assembly GCA_938008205.1 of uncultured Granulosicoccaceae bacterium. Taxonomy (GTDB): domain Bacteria; phylum Pseudomonadota; class Gammaproteobacteria; order Granulosicoccales; family Granulosicoccaceae. Next base: position 47,010 of record CALLLY010000306.1, on the reverse strand, counting down.
ATCTGCAGGTAGTGGCTCCTCTACGCAAACATCCAGCAGCGCGCTTCTCAGATGATTTTTATCAAGTGCGTGTAACAAATCGCTTTCCACAACCTGGCTGCCTCTGCCCACGTTGATAAAATGCGCGCCTGCGGGAAGAGCCGATAGCAAGTCCGCATCGATCATGTTTCTGGTTTCATCGGTCAACGGCAGTACACAGACCAGCACATCCAGATTATCTAAAAATGCTTTTCGATCCCGGGTAAAAATTTCGAATGGATAGCTCTCGGTGACCGGGCTGCGTTTCCATGCGCTAACATGATAGCCGGCGCTATACAGGTGGTTAGCGACGACCTGACCAATGACCCCGAAGCCCATCACGCCGACATGATAGTTGCCTGCGTCAATGTCTGGCTGAGCACGCCACTCCCGGCGATCTTGCTGGGTGCGATACAAGTCGAAATTTCGATGAGCTCGCAACACGCCGAAGTGCACGTATTCAGCAATCTTCTGCCCCATACCTGCATCGCATAACCTGATCAACGGGACTTTGGCCGGAAGTCCGGGGTGTTGTAATAAGTGATCAACGCCCGCTGCCATCGACAACACTGATTTCAAATTGGTTGCACCATCAAAAAAGTTCTCGGGAGGTTGCCAGCAGATGGCGTAGTCCAGCTCTTCAGGCTTGCAGTTAATGAGGGGCCAGGGATGAATAGAGTGTTCGGGAAGTTGTTTTTTAAAGAGCTCGACCGCCTGATTGCTATGATCATCGACTGAGTAGAAGCTGATTTTTGCCATTCGTAGTGGATCTGTGTTGTATCGGATGTCTGAAACTGTACTGAACCTGCGCGCTGCTTGCTATAGTAATCTTGCTAACTGCCCATATGAGTCCACAGCACTTGCCTATCACCTTCATTACTTCCCATGCGTAGTTTTGCGCGAGATGAAAATCCGCATCAGGATCGCGATGATTTTTCAAACCTGACCAAACTGTCTCCGTACGTCTGGCGCTACGGCAAGCGCGTGGGTGTTGCATTGTGTTGTCTGTTGCTTGGCAAGTTTGCCACCGTATGCACGCCTCTGGTATTGAAAGGTATTATTGATTCTCTAGATCAGCAATCGGACGCTGCGTTGACGTCTAATCTGGTCGTCGCAATCCCGTTGGCCTTTCTGGTTGGTTATGGTGCATTGCGACTTGCCAGTGGGCTGTTCAGTGAGTTGCGTGACATTCTGTTTTCACGCGTTCGATACAGTGCCATGCATCAGATGGCAGTTGACGTACTGGCTCACCTGCACACACTGTCACTGCGTTTCCATCTGGAGCGTAATACCGGTGGTATTTCACGCGATCTTGAACGGGGTACTCGAAGTTTGGCGTCGGTATTGAATTTACTGGTGTTCAGTATTCTGCCAACGATAGCGGAGTTTTTACTGGTCGGTGGTATTTTGCTTTATAGATACGATTCTATATTAATGGTCGTTATCGTGATTACTGTGTTGGTATACGTTGCGTTTACCTTGTCGATGAGCAAATGGAGAATGAGTTTTCGTCACGACATGAACAAGTACGACAGTGCTGCCAATGGCCGTGCGGTTGATAGTTTGCTCAACTACGAGACAGTAAAGTACTTCAACAATGAAGAGATGGAAGTACGAAATTACAATGAACAGCTGAAACTCTGGGGCGAGGCTGGTCAGAAAACACAGATCAGTTTGTCTGTGCTTAATTTCGGGCAGGGCGCAATTGTCACCGTCGGGGTGACTATTATTATGATACTTGCGGCCAAATCTGTTGCAGCAGGTGAAATAACGATTGGTGATCTGGTGCTTATCAACGCCATGATGTTGCAGCTATTTATACCGTTAAGCATTCTTGGTTCAGTTTATCGCTCTTTGCAATACGCGCTTGCAGATATGGACCTCGTTATAAAACTGCTGGAGAAGACGCCCGAGATAGTCGATACCGACAGTGGGGCTGAACTGTCGGTGTCACGTGGCGATGTTACCTTTAATAACGTAGGCTTTTATTACGATAGCAATCGGCCTATTTTGAAAGATGTCAGTCTGTCTATAGGAGCGGGGCAAAAGGTCGCGGTGGTCGGTCCGTCCGGTTCGGGTAAGTCGACGCTTGTGCGACTGTTGTTTCGCTTTTATGAGGTCACTGATGGTGAGATAACCATAGACGGTCAGTCTATTGCCAATTGCACCCAACAGAGTCTGCGCAAAGCGATTGGTATAGTCCCTCAGGACACCGTACTGTTTAACGACTCCATCCGCTATAACATCGGCTATGCCAAACCCGAAGCGACCGATCAGGAAATTACTGCCGCCGCCAGTAGTGCTGATCTTTCTACATTGCTATCCAGATTGCCGGAAGGGCTTGATACCGTTGTCGGCGAGCGCGGTTTGAAACTATCCGGTGGTGAAAAGCAACGTCTGGCAATTTCCAGAGTCATACTTAAAGCACCACGTATTATTATATTCGATGAAGCGACATCGAGCCTCGACAGTCGCTCGGAACAGGCCATTCTATCCGCATTGAACACTGTGTCGAAAAATGCCACCACGCTAGTGATTGCGCATCGTCTATCAACAATCATCGATGCCGATAAGATAGTTGTGTTGGATGACGGCCGGATAGTGGAAACAGGGTCGCATCAAACGCTGCTAAAGCAGGACGGGCTTTATCGCAAGCTATGGGATATGCAGCAAAGCGAAGCGGATTCCTGATCAGTGTACACGTGATTAGCCATAGAAGCCGAGGTCGCGCTTATTGAAGTTTTTAAGCGACGGTAAAAGATTGTCGATGTCCGCTTCGGACAATCCCAACCATCTCAGGTGTGTTGCGGCATACTGGCTGACTGCGGTAGTCGGTACTATTCTGCCGTTGCGATAGTCGTCCGGGCCATCTACTGTCACTCTGGGCATGGTGCCGTACACATCGGTGCCCTGAACCGCACCACCCATCACAATGTGGTGGTTACCCCAGCCGTGATCGGTGCCATCGCCATTGCCGGATACACTGCGGCCAAAATCTGAAGTGGTAAAGCTGGTTACATTGTTAAGTTGATCGATTTCAGTCAGTGCCTGATGAAAGAAAGCCAGTGCATCGGCCACCTGCGAATACAGGTAAGGCTGCACACGCAGTTGATCATCGTGTGTATCAAAACCGCTGAGGTTAACGTAGAACAATTGCCGCGTCATTCTGAACTCATCTTTTATCGCAATGAGTTTGGCAACCATAGCGAGTTGTTGGGCCAGGCGATTGTCTTTTGGTACCGGAGTCTGCAACTCACCGAGACGTGAAAGTGCTGCGCCCACATTAGTTGACAACACCAGGGCACGTGATTGCATTTCTGCATAGGAACGTTCAAATACGTTCTGGTACTGATGATTCAGTAGCTCAATAAATGCCTGTCTGCGTGGCATTTGCCAGCTGCCTTCAGACATATCGTCCATGCCTGCGTAGGACGATACGCCCTCGCTGCTGATGGTGAATGCAGCCTGTTCACCGCCGGCCTGCCATTCGTTGCTTCCTACCAGGCTGATTGCGGCGAGATTCGGATAGGCTTGTTGTGAAGCAAAAATATCGGCAGCGCGTGCTCCCCAGCCACTATTCCAGCTGTGGTAGTGATCAAGTTTCTGCCACTGTCGGGCCTGATCGTGATGCGAGAACAACTGTTCTGGCAGGCGCACACTTTCGTTGCGTACATCATCGGGCGTGGTCGGTTCGATCATGGTGCCAACGTTCGCCTGAAAAGCAACGTGTCCCTGGTCGAACAGCGGCTTGAGCTGCTGCATATAAGGGTTGAGACCAACCGGTGTCGTATTGGCGGTGGATGGCGACAGCCCGATCAAATCTGCGGCGCCAACCGCAAGGTGTCTGCGACTGTCCTTGTACTCGCTATAGGCTGCGCCGGTACGTGGCACCAGCATGTTAAAACCATCGTTACCACCGTCGAGATTAATACAAACCAGTGCGCGGTAATGCGCCGCCGACTGGGCTGCTGATTGTGCATTTGCAATTCGTGCAGCGGTGCTGCTTAGCAAACCTGCACCAACAATAGTCTGGCAGCCGAGTTTCAGTAGGTTTCGACGATTATAGGTATTCATAAGATCTATCTCTGTACTGCAGCTTCTGGTGAACTGACAAATAGAAACAACAGGTCTTCTGCACGTATTTGTGCATTGGCATTATGGCGTTCGTTAATCAGATAAAGGGATTGTTTTTTCAGTCCCTCACTCATGGGTTTACCCAGTATCAATCGGCTCAGGTAATTCAATTGTGCGCTTGTATCACCATCGAGTGTCATCAGTTTTGAAATGTTCACCGGTGCCATCCCTGGGTCGGCATCAGACAGGTTATTTCGCCAGACTGAGTGTGCCAGCAGTGTGTTGGTAATCGATACCATAGAGCTTTCGTTATGGATCTGAAATTCCGGTGACAACAGACCGGTATCGCGAATGATTCCCGGTTGACTAAAATCCGACGAGAAAAAATTGAACACTGAAGGCGACTGAACGGGCGCCTGTGCCAGCCGGTTTCCAATCCACGAGTAGTCGAACTGAGGATGATCCGGATTGCCGTCGAAAGCTCTCCACAGTGAGATCAGTCGAATGAGTGGCTCTCTGAGTTTGCCGAACTGCTCACTGTTCTGATGGAAGCCGTTGAGCGCTTCTTCGTCCAGAAGTATGGCCGCTACCACCGAGGCGAGGTTACCGCGCTGACCGTTATGATCTCGGTTAAACACAGCGGCAACGCGCGCGATATAGGCTGGTGTCGGGTTACTGGTAATCAGCTGTTTGATGAGATGCGTGCTAACGAAAGGTGCGACGTTCGGGTGGTTGAATATATTATCCAGTGCAGACTGCAAATCCTGCTCGGCAGTTTGTCCAGCCGGCACAATCAGACCATTGAGCAGAGTTTTTTCACCGGTGTCGTGTCTGTCCGGATAGGCCTGCATCGGGCTGAACCAGTCCTCCACCGACGGATAGTCCCAGTCATCGACATCTTTAAAGTGCCAGCCGGTGAATATGCGTGCAAAGTTTTCAACAGTTTCCTGGTTGTAGGTCGGGCGTGGGATATTGTTGTTGTCTACCACTACTGTGCCGTCGATGTTTAGCTCTACCAGGCCAATCGAAAACAGCTGCAGCAGTTCCCGGGCGTAGTTTTCGTCGGGCCGTATTTGACTTTCGGGATCCGGCTTTCTGTTTCCCTTCATACTGAGGTAGTTACCCATTACCGGGCTGAGCGTTACCTGCTCCAGTAAATCGCGGAAATTACCGAAGCTGTTAGCGGTGAGAATATCGTAGTAGTTCGCCAGTGCATTGGGGTGCTGGCCCAGTTCGCCTTCACCGGACACAACAAAAAACTGCGACAACGCGTAGGCGACTCTTTGTCTTAACTGATCCGGTGCGTTAACGCTGTTTTTCATCCAGCTGTTAATGTGCTCCAGCCATCTTGGTTCGCTGCGTTGCCTTGTCACAGGTAGCAGAAATGTTGGCGCGATCTGCATTTGTGCTTCGATATATCCGGCGTAGCCGCTTTTCTTTAGTGCCTCGATAGTCTCTTCAGTGGGGCCGAACGAAGTGCGATGTAAAAACCGGATGGCGTCGAAATCGTCGTTGAGTGGTTCCTCTAACGCTGCTGCCAGCTGCGGTAATGTCGCACTGGAACTTTCGACATGCGATGTGCTGGCGCTGCCCGAATCAATGCCTGGAGCAGAGAATCCGTCTTTTTCGGCACCACCGCAGGCAACTACAAGCGATGTGCAGACACTCAGTACGATTGTTCTGTACAGGCGATTGGTAAGTCTCATCTATACGGGCCTTTGTCAAAATGCTCGCCTGATGGAATTGTGTGAAGTCGTCGTGTGCGACGGCTACAATGGCATTTCGGCGATGGCCCGTTAACGGTGGGGTAACTAGTAACTTGAGTCAGAAGATGTTGAAAAGCGAAGTTGAATACGTTACCAATTGTTTACGTCAGAATTTTGGGTACGAGGATTTTCGTGGCCAGCAACTGGAGATCATTCACACCCTGATAAACAACGATAACGCGCTGGTTCTGATGCCGACGGGTGGTGGCAAAAGTCTGTGTTACCAGATTCCGTCTTTGCTAAGGCCGGGGGTTGGCGTTGTTGTGTCTCCGTTGATCGCGTTAATGCAGGATCAGGTACAGCATCTGCAGCAAAACGGCATACGTGCCGAGTTTCTCAATTCGACATTGTCGTCATCCAAACAGGCTGAGGTACAGCAGCAGGCAATTGCAGGTGAGCTTGATCTGCTATATCTCGCTCCGGAACGTTTGCTGACTGATTCCGGTATGGCGTTGATTAACCAGCTCGATATTGCCCTTTTTGCTATCGACGAAGCGCATTGTGTGTCGCAGTGGGGGCACGATTTCCGACCCGAGTACACCGGGCTTTCGAGGCTGGTTGATCAGTTCCCGCAGGTGCCAAGAATCGCACTGACGGCGACTGCTGATGAAAATACTCGCCGTGATATCAAGAACCACCTGAGACTCACGCAGGCACAGGAATTTATCAGTAGCTTCGACCGGCCGAATATTCAGTACCGGATTGAACTCAAAGATAACCCGCGCCGCCAGCTGATGCAGTTTATCCACAATGAGCATCCTGAAGCCGCCGGTATTGTGTACTGTTTGTCGCGAAACAAAACCGAGCAAACAGCGGCGTACCTGTGTGATCAGAGTTTAAATGCTGTGCCGTATCACGCGGGTATGTCCAGTGAAGATCGCAAGAAAAATCTATCGCGATTTATTATTGAAGAGAACGTTATCGTCGTGGCAACCGTGGCGTTTGGAATGGGGATAGACAAACCTGATGTGAGGTTTGTAGCGCATCTTGATATGCCGCGCAGTATTGAGTCCTACTATCAGGAAACCGGGCGCGCAGGTCGCGATGGTCTGCCGGCAACCGCCTGGATGGTTTACGGACTGCAGGACAGCATCATGTTCCAGCAGTGGTTAAATCAATCAGAGGCGTCGGCAAGTGTGGTGCAGCTGGAGCGGCATAAGCTGACTGCGATGGCGGGCTTGTGTGAATCTACCGAGTGCCGACGCAAAACCCTGTTGGGGTATTTTGGTGAGGCTTTATCGCAGCCCTGTGGCAACTGTGACAATTGCTTTTCGCCGCCGGAAACCTGGGATGCCACGGATGTGACACGCAAAGCGCTGTCTGCGGTTTATCGTACCGGACAACGCTTTGGCACTAACTATCTGATTGATGTGCTGCAAGGTAAACAGGACGATCGAATCAGACGGTTTGGGCATGATCAGTTGTCCGTGTTTGGTATTGGGGCGGATACTGAAGCCACAACCTGGCGCAGTGTGTTTCGGCAAATGATTGCCCGCTCACTGGTGACGACAGACCTCGACAGTAAGGGAGGCTTGCGACTAACCGAAGCGGCAAGGCCGGTTCTCAAGGGTGAGGAACAGGTATTGTTCCGGGTGGAGGAAAAAAAGACCGAACGCAAAAGAAGCCGTAAAGCTAAAGCATCGATCAATGTGTCAGCCGGGGATAATGCGCTGTGGGAAAAGCTTCGTGAAACCCGTTTAAAAATTGCCACTGAACAAAGCATTCCAGCGTATGTGATTTTCCACGATGCAACATTGATGGAAATGATGGAAAAGAGACCTGCAACACTGGAGGCTATGGCGAGAATATCCGGTGTAGGTGCTGCAAAACTGGAAAAGTATGGCCAGATTTTTCTGGCAGCCATCAACGACGTTAGCGAACCAACTGCACAGGCGAGTGACAAAATAGAACCTAAAACAATGCTTGAGCTGATTAGTAATGGTGTGATCGGAGTTGAACGGTTAGCTGATGAACTCAAGTCGACCGATGCTGCTTGTCACAGCGCTCTAAGACAATTGGTTAGGCGAGGAGAGATTGATAAGGAAACTGCACTGAATACGATAGGTCTTGATCTGACAGAGGATCAGATTGCAGAAATTGAAGGAGAGTTGTTGGCGTTGCTGGACGATAGCACGGGTTCTGCAATGGCACTGCATGAGCAATTCAGTGGCGTTTATTCCATCGAGGCCATACGACTGGTGCAGTCCGGTGTGGAATACGAACTGGAGGCGTCCGGGTAAGCAGCCCGGCTGCAGAATGCCGGGCTAACGAATTCAGAACGCTATTACCGGATATTAAGAGGTCTTTGGTTTTACCGGCTTTTTAGGCTTTTTCTTGGTGCTTTTCTTACTGTTGTCTTTCCTGGCAGGTTTTTTAGAAGTCGATTTTCCAGTTGATTTCCCGGTCGATTTCTTTGCATCTTTGGTCTTACTGGATTTCGTTTTTTTGGTGCTTTTTTTCGTGGTCGCGACCGCTGTTGAACGCGCACCGCCCTTGACTGACATATAACGTTTGTTCTTTTTTATCAGCCCCTCACCAATGCCCTTTACATTCAACAGATCATCAATGCTTTTGAATGGACCATTTTTTTTGCGGTAGCTGATAATTGCGCGGGCCTTTTTCTCGCCTATCCCCTTCCAGTTGGCGATCATGGTTTCGGCGTCTGCTCGGTTGATATCAACCATTTCAGCAGCGTGCGCTGGCAGCTGCAGACTCAGCATGAGTGCCATAACAACAAACAGGAGTTTCGAATACTTGAGCACGGAATGCCTCATAGCGTGATCCTTTGACTTCAGACGGAACCAAGTTAGCAGGGTTATTGGCCTGAATCGGTCAATCTGTAGATAAGTTATCAATTTTTTTCAATCACTTGTCGGTGACATTGGTCTTTATGTGGTGGCGATGTTTACTTCTTTTTTATGGCAGAGGTGAATTTACGTGTTCGTTTCAGAATTGTCTGAAACTAGGTTGCTGTTCCCATTAAGCTGGTGGGATATTCGCCGTTTTAGTCATACAGGGTTTTAACTTTTGGACTGGCATGACTTTAATCAGTAAATGGGCGCTTCTGCTCGGGGTGTTTTTGACCCTGACGGGTTGTAGCGACAGCGGACAAATTGCCTCGTCAGGTCAGCAGACCGGCGCGGCTCTGGTTACTATACCCAGTGAAGATCGACGAATCGGTATTGTTCATTCTCAAACCTCCAAGGAGAATTTTTACGATCCGTTTGCCTACAACCAGCTGTTTGCCGCGATGCAGCACCAGGCAACCATGGCAGGTGTGCCGTTTGATTTACTCAGTGAAGAAGACCTGCTCATCGCAGATTCGCTGTTGAAATACGATGTTGTGTTACTGCCGGCTTTTTCGTTCGTGCAAACTAATCAGCGCCAGACAATTCGTAGCGCGTTAATGCAGGCGCAGAGTGCCGGGGTCTCTCTTATTACTTCCGGGGAATTCATGGCTTTCAGACCCAATGGTCAGTCTTACCCCGATGCGGCTGAATTGTCGCGTGAACTGTTGGGTGTGACTGTCTCGAGCTATCAGTCTGGTGTCCCTGCCACAGTGTCTATTGCAACGACTGATCATCCAGCTACCCGTGACTATACCCCGGGTGAGGAACTGGTGTCGTATGAGCAGATCTGGTTTGCCGGTTTCAACGCAGTAGACGGGGAAACGTCCACGCCACTGACTACGGTGACAGCCCAGGGACAGACGTTTCCAGGTGGGCAGATTATTGAACGCAATGGTCCGGTGATCCACTTTGCCAATGAACAGGTGATGGCAGATAACAATCTGCTTTGGAGTGTTTTACGCTGGGCGGTTTACGGTGACACGGCTCCGGTGTCATTGCAGTTGTCGAGAAATGACAGTGTTTTTATCGCCCGCAATGATATGGACCAGGCAATGATTGCCGCATCGCTGCCGGAAACAGAAATTCCGCTACTGGATATCATCACTGACTGGAAACGCGACTATAACTTCGTAGGCTCTTATTACATTGATATCGGTAACGATCCGATTGCCGGACAATTTACTGACTGGGGTGTTTCAGGGCCTTTGTACCGGGACTACATTGCACTGGGTAGCGAAATCGGAACTCATTCGTGGACTCATCCTCATCACACCAGTCAGTTAAGCGCCGCTCAACTGGAGTTTGAATTTAACCAAAGCAAAAACGAAATCGGTTCACAGATTGGCGTACCGGTAGTGGGCGGTGCTGTGCCGGGTAACGCAGAATCATTAGCTGTCGTTGAGGAACTTAACAAATGGTTCAGCTACTTCAGTGGACGCTCGGGTAATGTTGGCAGTGGTTACCAGAATGCTATCGGCTTTCTCGAGCCACAACACGACATGCTCTACTTCAGCTTAAACATGGCGCCGGACTTTACCCTGATTGACTATCTGGATTATTCACCGCAACAGGCCACTGCCATCTGGAGTGATGAGATCGATCATCTTCTCACTCATGCTGAAACCCCGGTACTGCATTGGTTATGGCACGACTACGGTCCGACGACACAGACTGCCAATGGTCGCTACAGTAAATCAATGTTTACTGACACCCTTGCACATGCCTATGAGAAAGGAGCGGAATTTACCACATTGGTGGATTTGCACGATCGAATTCGTGCTTTTCAGTCCACTAGTCTTGTCGTTGGCGCCGGTAACACTATTGATGTCACTGTAGATTCACAGCGAGTAGGTCAGCTGGCACTGGCGGTACGCAATGATCAAAAAATTAAAAATGTCGAAAGCTGGTATGCCTACGATGACCAGCAAGTGTTTGTGGCAGATAGCGGTGGTACCTACAAAATCCGTTTGGGTGAAACAGCTGATACGGTGACACGGGTTAGCGCATTGCCGATGCGGGCACGCCTGATCAGTGTGACGGGGGATGGCAATGAACTGGACTTTACCTTCGAAGGAGAAGGCGAGGTCGAGGTCACGTTAAGCCCGGCTATGTATAACAACGTCTCTGTATCTGGTGCAGACTCTTTTGTAGAGCAGCAGGGTGTGTTGATACTAAAATTTGCAAGTATGGGATCACATGTTGTTTCCCTCAGCGCCATTACGCCGATAAACACAGCGCCTGTGGCCAATGCACAAGTAATAAACACAGAATCTTTGCTGGAAACTGATGTAACGTTGTTCGCTACCGATGCAGATGATGATACCTTGCAGTATCGAGTAACCACGCAACCGCTAAACGGCACGTTGTCAGGTAATCCACCTCAGCTGAAATATATATCTAATAACGGTTTTAGCGGAGTAGATTCTTTCGCATTCAGTGCAAGTGACGGAGCACTCGAAAGCGCAGTTGCCAGCGTCACTCTAAATGTAGAGTTTCCACGACCCGCAAACAGTGCACCGATCGCTAACCGGCAGGTTCTCGAAGCGCTGACCGAACAACCGTTACCGTTTGTACTAAGCGGTAGTGACAATGAAAACCAGGTGTTAAGTTATCAGATCACTACAGCACCGTTGAATGGCAATATTTCCGGTACACCCCCGGGTCTGATTTACATACCGGATAATGGTTTTTCCGGGGTTGACGAGTTGCAATTTACGGTTAGCGATGGGGCTAAAACCAGCGCAGTAGAAAAGGTAATATTCGATGTCGGTACACAGCCTGTGACTGATGGTGGAACTGTTTCCAACGCAGTGACCAGTGTTTCAATAGATGGTGATGTCGCTGAATGGGTTGCACTGCAGGATTTTGGTACTGACCCCGACGATATTACCGGTGACAATAATACTATCGACTGGAAACAGGCATGGATGGGCCACGACGACAGTAATTTTTATATTGCCTATAACCAGTTTGAACCATTCGGTATAACCTGGGGGCACTCAATCTATATCGATAGTGATACTGACAGTACCACAGGTTTCCACGGTTTCTCCGGTGAGTTTGTTATAGGGGCGGATTATGTGGTGGAAGGCGATAGTGTTTTTAAATACACCGCCGTGGCTCAGAACCAATGGTCGTGGGAATATGTGCAAAGTGTGCAATCGGCTGTTAGCAGCCAGGGTGTTGAGATCGCGGTCCCGCGAAATCTGATAGGTAATCCTGTCAATATTGATTTACTGTTTTATGGTGACAGCGCCGCGACTGGTGGTAACGCGGTTGATCTTTATCCTGATAAGCTAGCCGATCCAGCTGCTTTGTTAAAGAAAAGAAAATTCAGCTATTCAGTTAACCCAAACAACAATATCGTTAATATTGCGCCAGCGGGTAACGCACAGCAGATAAATATCAGCAGTAATACCAAAGTTGAATTGCTGTTAACTGGCACAGACATTAATGCAGACGCACTGACTTATCGACTTGTTGGTGCAGCACAACACGGAGAAATCTCCGGACAGCCTCCGATGATCTCCTATCAGCCAGGGACAGATTTTGTCGGTGTTGAAACCTTAAAGTTTGTGGTTAATGATGGCGAACTCGATAGCAATACAACCTCTATTACCATTAATGTTGTTGCTGCGCCGCAGGTTAACAGTATGCCACTGGCGATTGCTCAATCGTTGCGCACAGCAGTGGATACGCGTTTACCGATTACGTTGACTGGCAGGGATGTGGAGGGCAGTGTTCTTGAGTACGCGATAGTGTCTGAACCGCAGCACGGTAGCTTAACCGGCACACCACCTGATCTGACTTACACCCCGACTATCGGTTTTAGCGGTGCCGACAGTTTTACTTTCAAAGTCAGCGACGGTTCTGATGACAGTGCCGCCGCAGCAGTGGCAATTGAGGTGGAGCAGGGCACCGCAACCAACACGCCGCCGGCTGCTAATAATCAGAGCCTCACGACATCGTATCAAACCGCATTGAGTGTTGTCCTTAGTGGCAATGATGTTGATGCACAACCATTAACTTATCGGTTGCTGGATGCGCCCGCCAAGGGCAGCTTGCAAGGCGACGCACCAGCATTCACTTATGTGCCGTTTAACGAGGCAACCGGCGTCGACGTTTTCACCTTTGTCGTCAGTGATGGCATTGTCGACAGTCAGCCCGCGCAGGTATCGATTGAGATATTGCCACCGGCATCGATCAACCGGCCTCCTGTTGCTAATGGCCAGACATTGTCCACTGCATTTGCTCAGGCTTTGAGTATCAGCCTCAGTGCAGTGGACCCGGACCAGCAGTCGTTGACGTACCGGATTGTGCAGCAACCGGTGAATGGCGGCCTGACTGGCAGTGCACAAAGCTTTGTGTATACGCCGGCCGCGGAGTTTTCAGGACTGGACAGTTTTCAGTTTGTTGCCAGTGACGGATTGCTGGAAAGTGAGGTGGCAACGGTAACAATTACTGTGGGAACTGCAGCCAATGGTCTGGTCAGTAACCCGGTGTCCAGTATGTCGATTGATGGATTAATCAATGACTGGAGTGGTGTTGCGTCTTTCGGGCTGGACCCGGATGATGTCACCGGGCCCAATAATCCGCTCGATTGGCGCGAAGTGTGGGTTGCTCACGACGATACCCGGGTTTACGTGGCCTACCGTAACGACGGTGCTTTTCAGCTGAGTTGGGGTCATGGTATTTACATCGACACTGACAATAATCCCGACACCGGCTTTCGTGGTTTTGTCGGGGAGTATCCACTCGGTGCTGACATCCTGATTGAGAGCGACGATGTGCATCGTTACACCGGAGCAGGCACAAACTGGAGTTGGGTGACCGATGGCGCAACTGATGTGGTGGTTGCCGGAGATATCGGAGAACTGGCAGTGTCCCGAGCATTGCTAGGTAATCCGCAGGACATGCGAATTTACCTGCGTGCAGTCAATACGCCCTATGGTGGAATCGGGGTGGATCACTATCCTGACGAGGCGCTAAACCGCAATGCGGCGCAGGCGGATCGAACACTCGGGTACACGTTAGGACCGTAAGTCTGTTGTTTTGCGGGTTACCCGGAGTCTGAGACCGTCGGGCAACCCGCAGTACTATTATGGTGCCTGCAGGGCAGCTACGGCTGGCTTTGCTGCGCGTCGTGGATTGCTTTTTTCTCCCGTAGAATCTTGCGCTGGTAGCGGCTTTGAACCACATCTGAAAGCGCCATCACAACAATCACAAAGTAGAAAGTTGCTTTGGTCATCTGCTGTACTTCAGTGCCCAGTATTTTCATATGCGCCAGGTGACCGCCCTCAGAAATCAGCATAATACCGACGACAAACAGGATGAACAGACCCAGTACTTCGTACATTCTGTTCTTCTGCAAAAAGTCTGATACTCGATCCGCCAGAACAATCATCATTATGCCACTTGCGATGATAGCGACAGCCATCACTGGAATCACTTTAGTCAGCGCCATCGCGCTGAGTATCGAGTCGAAAGAAAACACAAGGTTCATCATGACAATCCAGACGATCACCATGGCAGCCGAGCTTCGTCGCTTTTCGGTGGCATCGTGCTCTTCCAGCGACATCATATGCAGAATTTCTTTCATCGCCGTGTAGATGATAAATATTCCGCCGAACAACACGATAATAGCGTGCAGGTTGAAGTCGAACTCCAGAATTCCTTCCCATTTAGCGGCGAAAACAGAGCTTTGAAATTTTTCGACAAGTTGTACCAGTAGTACCAGCAGAACGAGGCGCAGGGCAACTGCAATGCCGATGCCCCATTTACGGACCTGTGCCTGTTTTTCAACAGGTGCTCGTTTCGACTCGAGCGATATGTACAGCAGATTGTCGAAACCCAGCACCGCCTGCAGTAAAATCAGCAGGAACAGGGTGATCAGGTTGTCCAGAGTAAATAAATCCATTGGCCCCTCACTCAAGGCAGTAAAAGAAGATGGTTTGAATAGTCGAGTGTTCCGTTGATTTTAGAACACTACATCCGGTGTGCGTAATTTTATAACTTTTAGATACACTATGACCTACCTGAGGCGAAGCGTAAAACACTGTTTGCAGTTATTTACCGCCAGCTGGAAACAGGTTTCGTTGCGAATTGGGAAGTTTTCAGGTTAAGTTCAATAACAATGCGCTCATTTATCCCGCATCTAGTGTGTTTTTTGCCTATAGTGGCGAAGATTGTTCCTACTGATTTTCCGCCCACCGAATGACCGCTCCAGATACGCACCAGGCACTTACCGAGGGTCAGACGATCCAGTGGTATCGCGTTGATCGTGTACTCGGGCGTGGCGGGTTCGGCATTACCTATCTGGCCACCGACAACAATCTTGATCACCGCGTGGCAATCAAAGAATATCTGCCAGCGTCTCTGGTTCAACGCAGAGCGGATAAATCGTTGTGGCCGGTATCTGAGGAATCTCAAACCCAGTATCAAGAGGGGCTGCAGCGTTTTTTAACTGAAGCGCGCACGCTGGTTAAATTCCGCCATCCGAATATTGTTCGTGTCATGGCGGTTTTCGAAGCAAATAACACTGCTTACCTGGTCATGGAATATGAGGAAGGGGAACGTTTTAAAGAAGCAGTCAGTAAAGCGGGCGGTGCTGATGAGCTCATTCTTAAAAATCTAATGCTGAGCATCATTGATGGACTCGAACAGGTGCACCAGTATGGTTTTATTCATAGAGACATCAAACCAGTCAATCTGATTATCCGCAACGACGGCAGTCCGGTATTGCTGGATTTTGGTGCAACGCGAGTGGCTGACGGTGATGCCCGGCACACGTCGTTTGTATCGGTCGGTTATACACCGCTGGAGCAGTACCAGGAGGGCGCCAGTCTGACCGTGGGCCCATGGACTGACATCTACTCGCTGGGGGCGACACTGTATTTCGCCATCAGTGGAGAAACACCGGTCAGTGCGGTCAGTCGACTCGCGGCACTGGTTAAGAAGTCACCGGACCCTCTGGTTGCCGCCACCGAGATCGGGCACGGCAGATACAGTGATGCGTTTTTGGAAGCGATCGACTGGGCGCTGCAGTTCAAAGTTGACGACCGGCCGCAAAGTCTGGATCAATGGCGCGACGCGTTGCAACCGTCGACGTTGCGATCCAAAGGCCCAGCAGGCACCTCTCCGGTTCTCGCAGCAAGAAGAGCGGCAAAAAAAACTAAATCAGCGGAGAAAAAGCCAGCGCGAAAAAAACGCTGGCTGGCTATTCTGGCAATTCCGTTGATCGCAGTACTTGCCGCGGCTGGATATCAGTACTTGCAGGAGCAGGCCAGGCAGGACGAATACAACCAGCTGGTTGCGAGTGCTGACAAAGCTTTCGATGATGGCGATTACCTGGGCGATGCGCGCCCGTTGTATTTGAAGGTACTGGATGCTCAACCTCAGAACCAGCACGCGACTGAACGGCTTCAGAGTATTAATGGCCGCGTTGAAGCAGCGATCAGTGAACGCTTGTCTGATGGCAACTTTTCGGTCGCAGAAGATTTGATAAACCAGTATGCCGAGGTCGAACCGCAGCGTGCGAAACCACTGCAGGGTAAACTGCAGGAAGTTCGTCGGGACTCCGATTTCCAGTCGCGGTTTGCGGAAGCGGAACAACAGATCGACTCCGGGCAATATAACCAGGCGCGACAACAGCTGGCGCAGCTGAAGTCCGATGGTGCAAAGCAGTCTCGCGTAGAGGCTTTGGAAAGTCGTATTCGTGAAGCAGTACAGCTGCGTGAAGAACAGCAGCGGACTCTCGAGCTGCAACGTGAGCAACGCGAGCAAACCCGTATCAACACGGAACGTCGGGTTGCCGAAGCCAATGAACGGCAGCGAAAGCGTCGCAGTGATTATCAGCGGTTTGTCAGCAGCGCAAGACTGGCGCTTCAAAATGATAACGTCGCCAGTGCCCGCAAATGGCTGGAGAGCGCGAAAGCGATGCAGATTAATGATGCTGACCTGACAGTGCTGGCAACCCGGGTAGAGGCCGCTGAAGAATTTACCCAAAAACCGTTAACCAGCTACGAGGTCAGTTATGCGCGTGGACAATTCAATGCGCTAAAGCGCGCTATCGAAGTTAAAAATCTGGCTGCCATCAATGAGCTGATCTCCCCCGACTCCACCAAGGCACGTCTGTTCGAAACGTTGTTTGATCGCTATACCCAGATTACTGTGCGGGTCAGGGATATCGAAGCTAAACTCAATCCCAAAAGAGTCACTGCCGTGCTGCGAATAGAGAAAATGGCGTTGCCTAACGGCGATGTGGTTTACCCCTCAGCGTCATATCGTGATTCCAGTTTGACTATTGAAAGACAACGGTACAGCTGGTCAGCTATTCAGTGGTAAATGACTGATAAGTCGCTCAGCTGAGTACCTGTTCACATTGATCCTATGGCAGTTGTGTGATAACGTCATGACGAAAAAGTGTGTTGTCAGATCGTCGCGGGAGGCCTGCCATTAACAACAACAAACTTCCAACCGGCCATCGGGTATCGGTTAAACGTTTCCTGGCAGGGTTTTGTGCGTTGCTGTTTGCACTGCAACAGTTTTCTGTGGCGCATGCACAGTACCTGAATCCGGATCTGGATATAGATCCGCCAGTGATAGATCATGAAGCGCTTGAGGTGGGAGTAGCCGGTGAATCCCAGTTATTCTCGGCGCTCGTTATAGACGATAAAGGTATCGAGTACGTCGATCTCTACCATCGTTCAGGGGCTAATGCGCAGTACCAGCAAACCCCGATGAGCAGCACCCAGACCTCAAACCAATATACAACAATCATTCCGACACAGCTGGGCCAGACCAGAATCGAGTATTACATCGAGGCCGCCGACATCGGCGGTAATCGTGTGTTGAAAGGGTTTCCGTTCTTTCCTCTGGTTCGCAATCTGGATGTGCCTGCCCCGGTGCAGCCTGCTGTCACTGCTGCCACTTCCCCGAAAGAGTCGTCCGGTAGTCAGTCAAAACTTCTCTATGTATTGCTCGGTGCGCTTGCCGTGGGCTTGCTGGCAAGTGCCTCTTCATCGGGCGATGATTCAGGTCCCACAACCGGTGCCCAGGTCCCGTTGACCATCAATATATCTTCACCCACGGACTGATCGGTTGGCAGAATTGTTCTGCTTTATTGAGCGACTATTTCAATTGACCATTGGTAGGTGAACAACTCGTCTTTGTTCAACGACAGCAGTGCAGGTTTGTCAGCCCATTGTCCGCTTGCGTCGGTATCGTCGCTATATCCAAACCATGGTTCAATGCAAACAAAAGCTGCGCCGGGTTTGGCCCAGATGCCTAAATCCGGTGCACCTCCTGTGTGTACCCGCAGGCGATCTTTGTCATTGTGCACAAGAGACAGACAAGACGATGTTATGTTTTTAAATACCAGTGCATCGTCATTAAAAAGTGTGTTGGTTAAGCCGATTTGCTGATCATTTAGCGGATAGTTCTGTCCGCTGCTCGACAACAGGCCGGACTTCTCAAGCGGGTATCTGGTGAGTTGTGTGTCCGCGTTAAACGCTATCGCAAACCCGTCTATCGACGTTTGACCCAGCGGCAATCGAAACGCCGGATGAGCACCGATGGCAAAACGCATCAGTTTATCGTCATGCGACTGCACTCGATATTCAATTGCAACGCGGTTGTTTTGTAACGTGTAGCAAACACTAAGCGAGAACTGCCACGGGAAGACTGCAAGCGTATCGGCGTTACTGCGAAGCTCGAATTCTATCTGGTGGTTGTCTGACTTCACTTTTTCGAACTTTGCAGTTCGAGCGAGACCATGGCGAGGTAAAGGGTAAGTATCTGCGTTGTGCTTTAGCAGGGAATCTTTCAATGAACCGACAATCGGGAACAACAGTGGTGATCGGCCTGACCAGACATCAGGATCACCCTGCCAGAGATATTCCTCTCCCGAACCTACTGAGGTAATTGACTGCAGTTCTGCGCCAAGTTCGTTTACAACAATGCGTAGTTCATCGTTTTCCAGACTATGGTTCATGCACTCGACCAACCCGAATGTACGAGCAAAGGATGATCAATAGTGCCAGTACCTCAACCACACTGGCAAATGAACCAGTCCCTGATGCATCTTCTGGTGAAGTGTTACCACTCCCGTCATCACGGATAATGCCGTCGCCCTCCGGGCTTTCAGCAATCACCAGTTGATTGTCGACTTCGTTAACAGGCTGTTCGGGTTGGTCGGCAACTACCGGTGCGTCGTAGCTGATGAGTTGAGTCAGTTCTGCCGGTGGTGGATTAAGCTCGACAAGGTTTTTTTGTCGTTCACTCCAATGGACGTTGGGTAGCGCCAGCGCATCGTTGTTTTGCCAGTCCTGCAAGGTACCGGGTTCATTGATCAACCCGAGGAGGGATCCGAAATAGTGAGTCGTGGCGAACTGATAGCTGTCGCTGTTGCCCTGCACGATGGTGTTTGCATTCGTGGCGGCAAGTTGAGGATGCGCGCTGCCATCATTGGCCGATTCTGTCAGGCTGCCGCGAAAAAAAAGGGTTGCGAGGTTATCGGTGAGTCCGAAAGCGTCAGCGTTCGAGCCATACCAATTGCTGGCCCCGGCGATCGTGTCGTGCGGTTGTGATGGCAGTGTCAGAACGCTTGCGGGCTGGTAGATAACCTGCTCAAGCAATATGCTGATACCCAGGCTGTCAGTTAACAGACCGTCCATCACGTTGATCGACTCCAGCGCAAACAAGTGCCCCAGATTGTCCATGCCTTGCTGGTCGCCAACGGTATCAGCCTGCAAATACTGCTCGTCAATAATCGCACTGATTTTCACACGCTTGCCGGGCAGAAAATTATTCTTGTTCGGTTGTGCCGGCCGCACCAGAATCGTTGGGTCTGCAGAATATCGATCAATAGCGTATATGCGATTGCCAATACGAAAAACGCCACTGTATTGATCGTTGAATCGGGTTAAGCGAAACCAGTGATCGGGTGCCTGTGTATCTTCACTGCTCGAAAGACGGCCGCTTAAAAAGTGAATTTGTTCCAGATCGAGTGAAGATGGCAAGGTTTCGGTGAAGCCGGCTGGCGGCATGAAAACGGGCGTGCTGGCCGGAATGGCCGTGGAAGGGGTAAGTGTGGCGTTGTAGACCGAACTGACCCCGGCCACGTTCAGGTAATTCACCGTAATCTGATCGGTATCAGAATCAAGGCTGATTGACGTCACAAAACCCGATACTTCTGTCGGATGATCACCCACCAGTCGAAAGCTATCGTACTGCTGCGCCCACGTGTTTGAGGCGCACAGACACAGCAGTGTGAGTACTGCCGCGAAGTAGTGTCCTAGTTGGGTAAACCGTTGTGACATGAGTGCCGTCTTTTCTGGTTCTAGTCGACCAGAAGTTTATTTTGGTTATAGATGGCTTATCGCCGCATTAGCGAGTCTCTTGAGAATAGAACAAATTCACAGTTTTTCAGCAAATCAGGATATCGTTGGCAATTTTGTATGCCTATCCACTGGTGGTGGAGGGTTATTGCAGGCAAAAAAAAACCAGGCGAATTGCCTGGTTTTCTGTTCAGCGATGAGCCTCATATCGACCCATGGTCAGGAGAGTCTGATCAGGATGGATAATCGCGCTTGGCGTGGCCTGTATAGATCTGCCGCGGCCGCCCGATTCGGAATTCCGGATCACTGTGCATTTCGAGCCAGTGGGAGATCCAGCCCACTGTGCGTGCCATCGCAAACATCACGGTAAACATATTCATAGGGATGTTCAACGCTCGCATGATAATGCCGGAGTAAAAGTCAACGTTCGGGTACAACCTGCGTTCGCGGAAGTAGTCGTCTTCGAGCGTCGCCTGTTCCAGTTCAAGTGCCAGGTTAAACATCGGCTGGTCACCATCCAGATCATCGAGCAGCTCGTGACACAGACCGGCGATAATCTTGGCGCGAGGGTCAAAGTTTTTGTAAACCCTGTGGCCAAATCCCATCAGGCGGAAAGGATCGTTTTTGTCTTTGGCGCGAGCGATGGTTGTTTCGATGGTCTCGCCTGAGTTGTATATGTTTTCCAGCATGTTGATGACGGCTTCGTTCGCACCGCCGTGTGCCGGTCCCCACAAGCTTGCAATGCCCGCCGCGATAGACGCAAACGGATTAGCGCCGGAACTGCCAGCCAGCCGTACCGTTGAAGTACTGGCGTTTTGTTCATGGTCGGCGTGCAGAATCATCATCACTTCCAGTGCTTTTGCTGCAACCGGGTTATGGGTGTACTCCTGCGCCGGCACCGCAAACATCATTTGCATAAAATTCTCGACGTAGCTGACACTGTTATCCGGGTACATGAACGGTTGACCGCGATGATGTTTGTAGCAGTACGATGCAATGGTGGGCAGTTTCGCGATCAAACGGTGCGCTGAAATGACCCGGTGCTCCGGATTATTGATATCTATGGAGTCGTGATAGAAAGACGACAATGCCCCGACCGTACCAACCAGCATTGCCATGGGGTGTGCGTCGTAACGAAAACCGTTAATAAAATCGCGAATGTTTTCGTGCACCATAGTGTGGGTTTTTATGGTGTCGCTAAAATCGTCAAACTCACTTGAGTTGGGTAACTCGCCATTCAACAACAAATAGCACACTTCCAGGTACGAACTTTTCTCTGCCAGTTGTTCAATCGGGTACCCGCGATGCAGCAGAATCCCTTCTTCGCCATTGATGAAAGTAATGGCACTCTTGCAACTGCCAGTAGCGCCGTAGCCGGGATCGTAAGTGAAGTGCCCGGTTTTTTTGTAGAGATCTGATATCGCAATACAGCCTGGTCCGTGGGTGCCTTGCAGCACATCGAACTCGCTGGATTTTCCATCCGAATCAGTAAGCGTTATTTTTTTATTTGTCATGATTGAGCATCCCGGTCTCATAGAGGATTGCCGTGGTCGCCACCGGTGGTGGCGGGCACACCCCGAGTTATCGGTAAAATTTTGAAAAAGGGTACAATCCGCAGAGTATATGCCATGTATTGCTAAATATTGAATATATTCAATATTGCATTTATTAATACTTTGGCGAGCGGCGCTTCAGTTCAACTATTGCTGAATATCATTGCCGTGTAAAATTACGGACTTCTTTTTTCGCTCCGGCGACCTCTGCGATGCCTGCAGAGCTAATCCCGGCCGATATCTCACGGATCAATATAATTTAATGGCCTCTGTCAAAAAAGTAGTGCTCGCCTATTCGGGCGGATTGGATACCTCGGTAATTCTGCGTTGGTTGCAGGACGAATACGACTGTGAAGTTGTGACTTTTACCGCTGATCTTGGTCAGGGAGAGGAGGTGGAGCCGGCCCGTGAAAAGGCCAAAATGCTCGGAGTTTCGGAAATTTTTATCGAAGACCTGCGAGAAGAGTTCGTACGCGACTTCGTGTACCCGATGATGCGCTGCAATACCATTTACGAGGGTGAATATTTGCTCGGTACTTCAATTGCCCGACCACTGATTGCCAAACGTCTGGTCGAGATTGCTGAGCAAACCGGAGCCGATGCCATTTCTCACGGCGCGACCGGCAAAGGCAATGATCAGGTGCGTTTTGAGCTGGGCGCCTATGCGTTGTCACCAGACGTTAAAGTGATCGCACCCTGGCGCGAATGGGATCTGAACTCGCGTGAAAAACTGCTTGCCTATGCAGCTGAGCGACAAATTCCAATCGAGGGCAAACGCGAAGGTAAATCGCCTTATTCGATGGATGCGAATCTGCTGCATATCTCCTATGAGGGAGACCAGCTTGAAGACCCCTGGATAGAGGCCGAGCCCGACATGTGGCGCTGGACAGTCGCGCCGGAAGATGCGCCCGACCAGCCGCGTGAGTTGAGTCTGACATTCGCAGCCGGTGACATTGTCGCGCTGGACGGTAACCCCATGACGCCGGCGCAGGTTCTCACTGAGCTAAACCGCATTGGTGGTGAGCACGGCATCGGTCGCGACGATATAGTCGAAAATAGATATGTCGGTATGAAATCCAGAGGGTGTTACGAAACACCCGGTGGCACCATCATGCTCAAGGCACATCGTGCGATGGAGTCTCTAACGCTCGATCGAGAGGTGACTCACCTGAAAGACGAGTTAATGCCGCGTTACGCCAGCATTATTTACAATGGTTATTGGTGGAGCCCGGAGCGGCTGATGCTGCAGGCGGCGATCGATAACTCGCAGCAATATGTCAATGGAACAGTGCGTCTCAAGCTCTACAAAGGCGGCATTAGTGTCACCGGTCGACAATCTGACGATTCCTTGTTCGATGAAAAAATTGCGACTTTTGAGGACGATGAAGGTGCCTACCATCAAAGTGATGCTGAGGGCTTTATCAAGCTGAATGCGCTGCGTATGCGTATTGCTGCTCGACGCAGGCGATGATTCGAACTACAGGACGATCCCCCGGAGCGTTACGGTCAACCATAAAAAATCGTCAAATCTTCACTGCAAGTGGACTTTTCGCGATAGAATACGACGTTGACCGGATCGCAGTTCCGGTGGATCACTCTAATTAAATCAAGGACATAACGATGGAAGAATCCTCGAACGTTAAGAAAGTGGAATCTGGTGCCAAGAAGATGCCGGAAATGGTGAAGAACATTGGTTCTACCGACAAAAACGTGCGCCTCGGTGCGGGTGGTGCCTTGGTACTGGTTGGCATATTCGGATCCAAGCTTTGGCTGGTACTCGGTTTGCTGGTGCTGGCAACTGTCTATTTTGGAATCTGCCCGATCTACTCATTCCTGAAACACGACACTCTGTAAACGCTGTCTGCTTCTGAATTACCTCTGCGAACCGAGCTGATTGGTTCGCAGCTATCAACATCGCCGGGTCATCTGGCAACAGAATTAACACAGTCGTGATGGTTTTAGTCGAGCAAATCGACTATCTTTTGGTCTTTGTATCAAATTTGGACCATCATGCTTCAAATAAGAACATTTGGCCTAGTGGCGGTCTTGCTGCTCAGCGCAGGTTGCGCGCGCGATTCCCTGCATAGCGGTACCAACCCGGGCATCGGACTGGGGTCTGGCTCCGAGGCCGGTTTTGTAGACGGTCTGGCTGTCGGGTTTGTCGTTAACAGCGGCGAGTCGTCTGCGCTCAAAGCCTATCAACGGCTACGTTATACCGACAAGCTCGCGTCGGCCATTCTTCACTATAACCCGGGGCTCAGCGGCAAAATCGATAGTTACGGTTATGTCTCTGCCCGTATCGGTGACGGATTTTCCGAGCTTATCAACAGTTATCGCCTGGAAGGTGAGCTGAGTTCCAGAGCAATCAATCAGCTCAGGGCTTCTCAGTTGCGCCGACGTTATCTGATGCTGGCGATGATCGCCCCCATAGACCAGGTGGTGGAGCTGCCTGCCGAGGTAAAGCCTCGTTCCGGTCCGCGCAACCTCGATTTAAATGACTACGAAGACGTCCGCTTGCATACGGTCCGTCTCAATGTGGTTCGTGTTGAGGTGTATGACACCGTCAGTGGCCAGCGAGTGTTCCAGCAGGAGTACAGCAGTGACGATCAAAACACCATGCTGGCTGCCGAAGAAGATGGCGTTCGTTACGTAGGAAATTCGCTGCTTGCTGCCATTGCTAACGGCGTCTCGAATCGAATCCGACATGGCGCAGACCTCAAGCATCCATCTGCTCCAGACAAGGACCTGACACTTGATCACCTGTGGCGACAAGTTGCGCAAAGCCTTCCCGGCGCAATGAAGTACTAGAACCCTGCAATGCGCTTGATGTAAAGAGCGGCTGTTGATCCAATGGTTGCTGTTCCGTGAACAGGGAGTCCGGTTATTCATCTGTAGTGATACTGACGGGTGCAGGTATTTCTGCAGAGTCAGGCATCCCGACATTCCGCGCCAGCGACGGTTTGTGGGAGAATCATCGAGTAGAGGAGGTCGCGACGCCAGAGGGTTTTGCGCGCGACCCGCAGTTGGTACACCGATTTTACAATGCCCGCCGACAACAATTGCTGGCGGATGACATAAAGCCAAACGCAGCGCACACAGCATTGGCTGAACTGGAATCAGCTTTCGACGGATCTGTACTTCTGGTGACGCAGAATATCGATAACCTGCACGAGCGGGCTGGCAGCCAATCCGTGATTCATATGCACGGTGAATTATTAAAAAGCCGGTGCTTGTCCTGCGGAGATGTTGAAAAATGTACTTGGGATCTGACGGTTGAAAGTCGCTGTCAGCGCTGTGATTCCGGTAGGCTCAGACCGCATATCGTATGGTTTGGAGAGATGCCGTTTGACATGGACCGTATTGACACCGCATTGCTGGCGTGTGATCTGTTTATATCTATCGGTACTTCCGGCAATGTTTATCCGGCAGCCGGTTTCGCGCAGCGGGCGGCCAGTGCTGCTGCCTATACGGTAGAACTCAACCTTGAAGAGTCCAACACCCCCGGACAGTTTGATCGATCTTTATTCGGGCCTGCCACAAAGCTGGTACCCGAGGAGGTGACGAAGTTAATCAACGGGCTAGCAGGATCTTGAAAATCTATTACGCTAGCTCTGAGGGCGTTAAATTCCCTTAAAAATGCTAGAAATCTGATCTCACTTCAACTCGGGGCTTAGCGGGTTGTTTTGTAGGTTCCGACCAGAAACTGATCATTGCAGCAAAGATTCGAATAAATAGTTTTTTGATATCTTCAAACACCAGGTAGTTCACGGGTATCAATATCAGTGTAACCAGTGTTGAAAACAAAATTCCGAAACCCAGTGATACTGCCATAGGTATCAGGAACTGCGCCTGTGTACTCTTTTCAAATATTAGCGGCATCAAGCCGAAAAATGTCGTCAGTGATGTCAGTAGAATTGCCCTGAACCGTGCCACGCCGGATATTCTGACAGCGTTGAATAACGAATTTCCTTCTGCTCTGCGTTTATTAACGTAATCAACCAGCACCAGGCTATCGTTTATTACCACGCCGGTTAGTGCAAGCATACCCATGTAGCTCATAATACTCAGGTTCATACCCATGATGACGTGCCCCAGAATGGCACCCACGACGCCGAACGGAATGACCAGCATAATCATAAACGGTTGTCCGTATGATCTGAGCGGAATCGCAAGCAAGGCAAATATCGCTGTCAGTACAAACATCAATCCGGTAATCAGACTGCTGAAAGACTCGCGCTGTTCACGCGATTCCCCTTCAAGCGTGTAGTCGAGGTCGGGGTAGGCTTCAAGTATCACGGGCAGTTGCGAGTTCAGCTTACGCTTAATGCCTTCAATATCTGCAGTTTGCTTGTCGGCATCGGCTTCGATGTTAACCGTGCGCTTCCTGTCGACGCGTTTAATCGTGGCAAAGCCCCTGCCCATGGTTGCTTCGGCGACTTCAGAAAATGGCACGCTACTGCCATCGGGTGTTCTTATCCGCATGTTCTGCAGGCTATCGAGTGTTTGTCGCTCCTGTGCGGGCAAGCGCACAACCACACGAACGTCGTCTCTGTCTCGTTGCAGAGTCTGAACTTCAAGGCCGAAAAATGCCTGCCGAACCTGTTCGGCCATATCGCCGAGTGTCAGGCCCAGTGCTTGTGCCTGCGGACGTATCTTTAGTTTGATTTCCTGCTTGCCGCCTTCAAAGCTGTCGGTAATATCTTCAATACCCGGGTAGGTAGCGAGCGCTTCCTTTACCTGTGTAGCAGCACTGCGCAGCGTATCAAAATTCTGACCGGATAGTTGTATGTTGATGGGTGATCCGCCACGTCCGATTTCGGCTCGGTAACTGATTTCCTTGGCACCTGGAATGTCTCCGATCATGCGACGCCATTCACGCACCAGCTCGCTGCTGGTCACTGAAGAGCTGCGTTCTTCCGGTGGGGTGATTTCAAACATCACACGCCCGACATGCGACTGGCCGCTGGTGCTGCCTTGCGCACCGGCGGTTGCCATAATGTTTTCTATAACGCTGTCACCGGATTCGGCGTCTACATATTTCTTTTGCAGGTCGACGGCGGCGGTGTTTATTTTGTTGATGTGTTTTTGCGTGACTTCAAAGGGCGTGCCGATCGGCATTGTTAAAGACGCATTGGCAACTTCACTTTGTATTCGCGGAAAAAATATAAATCGTACGTGGCCTGCGCTGACAAGGCTGAACACGATAATCGCGACGCCAACAAAGACCGATAGTGTGAGGTATCGCTGGCGCATACAGGCAGCGAGCGCGGGTTGATAGAACTTTTTAATACACCATTCAAGACCGTCGGCAATTTTGTGTTGAAGGCGCGCGAAGAGGTTTGGTTTTTTTTCTTTATGGAAGTTCAGATGTTTCATGTGTGCCGGTAACACCAGCTTTGTTTCAATCAGAGAAAACAGCAACACCGGAATAACAATTAACGGGATTTGCGCAAATATTTTTCCGCGTACACCTTCAATCATCAGTAGCGGGGTAAAGGCGGCAACCGTCGTTAGAACACCAAATGTCACAGGAATAGCAACTTCCTGAGCACCTTCGATTGCTGCCTGCGTGCGGTTGGGGTTACGCCGCATGTGTGTGTAGATATTTTCGCCGGTAACAATTGCATCGTCGACCACGATACCGAGTACCAGAATAAACGCAAATAGACTGATGAGATTAAGCGTCACGCCAATCTCCGGCATTAACGCAAGTCCGCCCATAAAGGCCACCGGCACGCCAATAAACACCCAGAAAGCGACGGTCGGACGAAGAAACAGGGCCAGCAGAACAATCACCAGTATTCCGCCTTGCACGGCACTTTTATTCAGCGTTGCAAGACGCGCCTTTACGATTCTTGAACGATCACGCCAATACCCCAGCGTGACGTTTTCAGGCATTGTGTAGCGGGCTTCCTGCAGGTAATCCTTCACCTCCCGGGCGACGGTAATAGCGCTTTGATTACCGGATCGGTAAACATCAATTTCAATACTGCTTCGGCTGTTATAGCGTTTTTCGAGTCCGTTTTCCTCAAAACTGTCGTTAATAGTCGCCAGATCATCCAGCGTGACGCGAGTGCCGTCATTGTTTTTTATTACCACTATTTCACTGAAATCCAGCGCGTTCTCACCCTGATTTGAAGTGCGTATCAGCACCTCGCCTCCGGCGGTGCGAATCGCTCCTGCAGATAAATCCACTGAAGAGGTTTTAATCGCGTTGGCAACTTCGCCAAAGGTCAGGTTGTATTCGCGTAGCGTTTGTTCACTGATTTCAATGGCCAGCTCAAAATCTCTGATCCCTGACAGGCTGACTTGAGAGACGTTAGGCAATGATTCGAGTTCATTGCGAACCCGGCTACCGAGTTGTCTAAGTTCTTTTTCCGACAGCTCCCCGGCAATGATAACGCTGATGACCTCGCGTTTTCTCTCTGGTATGTAAACAACCGGTGCTTCCGCATCGGCGGGAAAAGTATTTATCTGGTCGACTCGTTGTTTTACATCGTCGAGTACTTTGTCGATATTGGCGTTGGAGGTTATGTCTATTTTTACTGTGCCAAGCCCTTCTGCCGATGAAGAGCCAATAGACTTTATTCCCTGCACATCCTGCACAGCTTCTTCGATTTTTATAGTGATTGACTCTTCGATCTCACTGGGCGACGCACCTCGCAGTGGCACGCGTACATTAACGACGTCCAGTTCAAACGAGGGGAACACTTCCAGCGGAATACGATTCCACAGTGCATGTAAGCCCCAGACGACAATGCCGGCCATCAATAGGTTTGCAGCCACGCTGTTGCGTGTGAACCATGCGATCATTGCGTGCATTGCTTACCTCCTGTTACGGGTTATTGGCCAGGTAATCCTGCATCCACTTTGGCACCGGCTGACCGGCTTCTAGTCGAGCTTTGAAACGTTGTACGACTGGTGGTGGTAATGTTTCTCCCGATTCTACACGTTGTTTAAGCCTGGCAAGGCGTGCACTCTGGTCTTCATTGCCATTGCCTGGCCGGCCAGCAGGTCGTTCAGTGGGTGGTGCTTTGCCGTCTATGGTTGCGCGGACACGTGTGCCGTTGGTCACTGACCCCAGCGCTGTCAGATTCAGGACATCACCCTGATTCAGACCCTGATCTATCACCGCTACCTGTGCGTCTTTCCACACAATGTTAACAGGGCGGGTTTGCAGGGTGTTTAGTTCATCGACGATCAACACTTCGCGATCTTCTCTCAATGCGGAGCGGGGAATGACAAAAACATCTTTGAGAGTTTTGCCGCTGACATCTGCCTGTACAAATTGCCCGATTCTAAGTGGCGGCTGATCCGCGGCTACCGGAAACGGATTGGAAACTTCGGCAATCGCATAGAGTTGCCGGTTGGCCGGATCGATTGCACCATCAGTTCTGGAGAGGGTTGCCTGCCATTCCTGCCTTTTACCGGCGACTGTCGCAGATAACGTGACTTTGGCGGGTTGTGAAGCGCTCAGATCCACAAACCCCAGTTGCTGGCTATTCAACGGCAAGCGAATTTCGGCCGCTTCGGTAGAGTAGATTTCCGCGATTGTTGTGCCTTTGTTGACATACTGTCCAAGATCAACAAACTTGTCTCTTACCACACCATCATAGCTTGCGGTGATTCTGCTGCGATCGAGATCGAGCTTGGCGCGATTCACCTGCGCTCTGGCACCTTCCAGTGACGCTCGGGCGGCGGCCAGTTGCGGTTTGCGCACGGTAAGCTCGGAGGGCTTGCCTGATCGTCCAAGCCGCTTCCAGTCTGCTGCCGCCTGGTCGGCCCTTGCTTGTTCTTCACTCAACGTTGCTCTGGCCTGTGCGAATGTTGCCTCGGCCAAGGTGACCGCAATTTCGAAATCTCGCGGGTCAATTTCAACCAGCACATCACCGGCTCGGAATGTACCACCTACCACGAAATTGGGTGATACGCGGGTGATTGCCCCGGCCACCTGTGGCACTAATGATCCCTGGCGGGCGGCGGTTACGGTTCCCTGAGTGCGCAGAATGACAGGGAAATCCGATGTTTTTACACGCGTGGCCTCGATACTGGTGGTGGATTTAAACTGTGGCCGCGTTTGTGGCTCCGGTCGGTTCGAGACGATAGTTAGTGCAGCGGCAATGCACGCGGCGACAATCACGAGGGGTAGTAAAATTTTTATCAGCAGTCTCATTATTCTTCTCAGCCGTCGCTGGTGACCGTGAACTGGCTACTTGCAGAAAATGTGATTTATCAAATCATCATAGAAGATCCCAACCTGCGCAATTGTGCAGATAATATGGCTTTCGAGCCTGACAGGAATCTGATGGTTGTATGGCACTACGACCACAGAATGCGGCCCGGTTCATCGATGCAATGTATGAGTATAGTTGGAGTCAGTAAAACCTGTGGTGCGCTAACTGGTACCAATAGAAAACATCGATTGCAAATCGTGTCTTGAGAAAGCCCTGAATGCCAGCATGGTTTCGCTGTGGGTGATTTCTTCGATTGCGGCCAGATCTCCGGTTACCAGGTCGGCCAGTGCGTCATTGTCTTTCACCCTTGCTATCGCGACCAGGTCGAAGTTACCGCTTACTGAGTACACCTCGGCGATACCCGGTCGTTCTGCCAGATTTTCAGCAAGTGATTTTACGCTGCCTCGTTTGGCGCGCAGCAAAATGAAAGATGTCACCATGGGTACCGTCCTGTAGTGGGAGAAGGCCGATTTTCAGTCTTCTCAATGCGATGAGCATATCGCGCAGGGATATTATTTACAGCAGAAATTTATTGTACCCCATGCCCCTTCTGTTGAGCCAAGGCTGTTAGAACCGGGCAACTGCGTTTAGTTGAACTACGCTTATTCGAGAGCGAGCAAATTTTCTGCGAGTAAGCCCATGATCTCCCGATTCTCTATCATTACTGCGGTACTGCTGACACTCACGGCCTGTAGTGGCGATGATGATTCGCCAATGGCGTCAGCTCCGGCGCAGGAGTTACTGCAAAGCGATGCTGTTCAGGATGATCCCGAACAGTGCAGCGCGCCCGCATTCGACGTTGCAGAATTTTTGTTTACCGAGTCTGATCGTCAATGGTTTTGCAACGTCACGGCTGACACGCTGGTAACCCAGGACCAGGTTTTCTTTTCACGAAATGGAACCGCTGCAATGACTCGTTTTCGTGACGTGTTCTGGAATCGATCGATGGCTGATCAGTCGATCTCAGTTGCCTCACCTTTTATCTCGCCGTTTGTGATTCGCAATATTACTTCATCAAATACCATAATGGCCTTTGATCTGGTGACCGAAGGGGGGCGAACAGAAGCGTATGACTGCGTATTGGTTGGACGTGAAGTAACGGCCCCGGAGATCATCTAGAAATCAGCCTCTTGTTACCTGGGTTCTGGCTAGTGGTCCGCCTTAATCATATCTGATGCTTTTTCCGCAATCATAATCGTTGGTGCATTGGTATTGCCCGATACAATCTCCGGCATGATGGAAGCGTCCACAACCCGCAGATTTTCTACACCGATAACACGCAGCTGATCATCTACCACAGCCTGTGAATCGTTACCCATCTTGCAGGTCCCGGCCGGGTGGTAGATGGTTTGACTGAATTGTCGTACCGCCTGTTCCAGCTGTTCATCGGTTTCGTATTGATAGCCTGGTACATACTCGTCAATGATATGTGGCGCCAAAGAGGGTGCGGCAGCGATTTTTCTCGCCACTTTTAACCCGTTAACGGCAGTACGTAAGTCGAGTTCGGTAGATAAATAGTTCGGCTGAATAGACGGATACTGTGTCGCGTCCGGTGACTTAATGTTGATTTCGCCCCGGCTTTCGGGTCGTAGTTGACAGACAGAGGCCGTAAAAGCAGAAAAATCATGGACACCTTCTCCAGGCTTATCTGCGCTGAGCGGCTGCATGTGGAACTGAATGTCTGCGCGTTCTACCTCTGGAGAAGACTTGGTAAAGATAGTGACCTGACTGGCAGCCAGTGTCAGCGGACCGGTTCTAAACGCTGCGTATTGCATACCGACCTTTATGCGCTTCCATAGACTGTTCAGTTCATCGTTAAGTGTTTGTTCGTGCGTTTTGTATACTGCTCTGATTTGCAGATGATCCTGCAGGTTTTTGCCAACCTGCGGGGCGTTGTGTACCACGGGGATATCGAGTGACTGCAGATGTTGGCCATCGCCAACCCCCGAACACTGCAATATCTGCGGCGAACCGATCGCACCGGCTGATAACACCACTTCTTTGTTGGCCGTGGCGGCCTGAGTTCGACCTTTGTTCAGGTACTCGACACCCACGGCGCGACGCCCGTCAAATAAAACCCGGCAAGTGTGTGCATTGGTGATTACGGTAAGGTTGCTGCGCTTTTTGGCAGGGCGCAGAAATCCTTTGGCAGTGCTCCAGCGAAAACCGTTATGGGCTGTTTGCTGGAAATAGCCAATGCCCTCCTGCTTTGCGCCGTTGTAGTCTTCGTTAATTGGAATCTGACATTCCGAAGCACCGGCGATAAAGTGATCGGCGATTGGTCTGCGCAATCTTAAGTCGGATACTTTCAGCGGTCCGCCGCTGCCGTGAAACTTGTTTTCACCACGTGCCTGATCTTCTGATTTTTTAAAATATGGCAGAACACTTTCGTAGTCCCAGCCGCGGTTACCAAGCTCTGCCCAGCGGTCGTAGTC
Organism: uncultured Granulosicoccaceae bacterium; assembly: GCA_938008205.1. Classification (GTDB taxonomy): domain Bacteria; phylum Pseudomonadota; class Gammaproteobacteria; order Granulosicoccales; family Granulosicoccaceae. The sequence continues at coordinate 14,745 of CALLLY010000306.1, read as the reverse complement.
TTCATGTTGTCCGCGCACATATAGCAGGCCGTTGATGGCGCTCGAGCCGCCCAGCACTTTGCCGCGTGGCCACTGCAACTGACGATCGGCGATACCCGGATCTTTGTCGGTCATGTAGCACCAGTCGAACCTGGGATTGTGCATAGTTTTAAAATAACCAACCGGTACATGCAGCCAGGGATTGGTATCGGTTCGACCAGCTTCAAGCAGCAGTACTGAATGTGCCGGGTTTTCTGATAACCTGTTGGCCACAACGCACCCGGCAGAACCTGCACCGACAATGATAAAGTCGTATTTTTTAGCGTTTGTCATTGGATTGCTGGAGGTTGACGGCATTCGGTTTATCTCGATACACAGCCTGTGGAAGGTAGCACAGCGGGCCTGACAAGTGCTTTTCTTTAAAAGACAATACAGAGAATATAATGCAGCGATTAAAAGATAAAAACGTATTGGTTACAGCAGCCGGGCAAGGCATCGGGCGTGCCGTTGCAGAGTCTTTTGCCGCTAACGGTGCGCGGGTTATAGCAACTGATATTAACAGTGAAACATTGTCGACGTTAAAATCTGAAGGTATTGAGACCCGCTTGCTAGATGTCACAGACAAAGCTGCTGTTGATGCTGCGATTTCAGATGCTGGTAGGCTCGATGTTTTATTTAACTGCGCAGGTTATGTGGCTAACGGGACTATTCTTGAGTGCGATGAATCGTCGTGGGATTTTTCGTTTAACCTTAACGTCAGATCGATGTATTACACGATTTCTGCCGCCCTGCCTGCGATGCTTGCACACGGTAGTGGCTCGATCATAAACATGTCATCGGTGGCGTCGAGTCTCAAAGGTGTGCCGAATCGTTTTGCCTATACCACAACCAAGGCCGCAGTGATCGGGCTCACAAAGTCAATCGCTGCGGACTATGTAACACGCGGTGTACGTTGCAATGCTATTTGTCCCGGCACTGTGGAGTCTCCGTCGTTGCACGAACGGCTGAAGGCAACCGGCGACTACGAAAAAGCCATGCAGGATTTTGTTGCCAGACAGCCCATGGGGCGTTTGGGCAGTGTTGAAGAGCTTGCCAGTCTCGCGTTGTACCTGGCCAGCGATGAATCGGCGTTTACTACCGGGCAAACACATATCATAGACGGTGGCTGGGCGATCTAATTATTCCTGCAGCCCGTGTGCAACCAGCCTTGAAATTAATTGTGTTGCCGTGGGGTTAGTAGTCAGGCAGGTGGCAACCCCCGTAGAATGCAGTTACTCAGATCTCTAAGGAAAACAGGCAATGAAATTATTACGTGTAGGTTCGGCAGGCTCAGAGAAACCGGCAGCATTGGACGCCGATGGCAACATTCGCGATTTATCTGCCCACATCGATGATGTTGACGGAGCAAATATCGGTGATGCGTCACTGGCAACCCTCCGGGCTGTGGATTTATCGCAACTTCCCCTGATCGATCAGGCTGAGCGAATCGGCCCCTGCGTCGGCAATGTTGGCAAAATGGTTTGCATTGGTCTGAACTACTCTGATCACGCTGCTGAATCCGGTCTCGATTTGCCGCCGGAGCCCGTGGTGTTTTTTAAAGCCACGTCCGCGATTAGCGGGCCGAACGATGCCATTGAAATTCCCAGAGACTCTACAGCGCTGGACTGGGAAGTCGAGCTGGCGATCGTGATCGGAAAGGATGGTAAATATATTGATGAATCAAATGCCTGGGATCATATTGCCGGATATTGCGTGGTAAACGATGTATCCGAGCGGGATTTCCAAATTCACCGCTCCGGCCAATGGGTTAAAGGCAAGTCAGCTGATACCTTTGGTCCCATGGGACCATGGCTTGTAACCCGGGACGAGATTGCCGACCCGCAGGATCTGTCCATGAAACTCGAAGTGAACGGCGAGTCGCGGCAGAACGGGTCTACGTCGACAATGGTTTACCAGGTGCCGTTTCTGGTCTCGTATGTGTCGAGGTTTATGAGTTTGCAGGCCGGTGATGTTATCTCTACCGGCACACCACCGGGTGTTGGAATGGGCATGAAGCCACCTCAGTACCTCAAAGAGGGCGATGTTGTCACGCTGGAAATCGACGGACTGGGGAGCCAACGGCAGCTTGTGCGCACCTGAAGGTTGATCAATCACTATTCGCGATGCATTGCAGTATTAACGAACCGTCGTACAGATAATCTGTCATTATGGGATCAGACAATCTACAATACAGTGCAACCACGAATAGAGCGCCCGTAGCTCAGCTGGATAGAGTACCTGGCTTCGAACCAGGTGGTCGGAGGTTCGAATCCTTCCGGGCGTGCCAATTCCTGGTGCCACATCAGGTGTTTGCGAAGTATCAAAACGTGCTGTGGTGCGGTTGCTGTTGTGAGTTTCTGTGGTAGCGTTAGGGCAGGGATGAGCGCAAACTGACAGAAACCGTATTCGTTGGCTGCCGCTAAACCCTCCGAACAAAATAAAGACTGTAAGGCTGGATTTAAATTCCTGCAGTCATAAACGGAAATAAATGCGCAACGGACTGCCGGTATTCAGAGTCTGGGTGGGAGAGCCGATTGTCAGAAACAATCACGTGGAGTGAAAGGGTCAACTCACAGCTTGAGCGACTACTCGCCTCCGCAGAGTTTAATAAGTCCAGGCGACTGCAGAAATTCCTCACCTATGTGGTGTCTAAAACATTGTCCGGCCAGGACACAATTCGCTCTTACAACATTGCTGTAGAAGTGTTTGGTAAAGGTGCCGGCTTTGACCCGGGTGATCCGTACGTTCGCAATATCGCCAGGCATGCCCGCCGGGCGCTCGATAAATATTATCTCGGTACAGGTAAAAGCGATCAGATCCGCATTGATGTACCGGCCGGCAACTACATTGCCACGTTTCAAACGCTCAGCCCTGCGAACTTTCAGGTGCAGGAGCCACAGTGTTCCCGACCTCCTGGACAGGCGTCTGACATCACTCGTTACAGCGCGGCTAATCAGTCCAGCGGTATTGGTGTGCGACTCTGGCCGATACGCGCAACCGACGAATCCAGTCCGACCATTGCGATCATCCCGTTTAAGTATCATGGAGCGAGCGATGACGAAGAGGCGGTAATCGGGGAAGTGCTCGCCAACAGTGTGGTAACCGGCCTATCGCGATCTCCGCACTTCAATGTAATCTCGCGGCTTAGTACCAGTCAGCTGCGAAACGCCAACTGCAGTTTGAAAGAGATTGCAGATCTGCTGGGCACCGATTATGTCATGTCGGGCAGCTACCTTTGTCGCAACGGTAAGCTCAGGCTGATGGTCGAGTTGGCAGATTGTGTGAGCTCCGAGGTGATCTGGGCGGATGAATTATCCTGTGTTGTCGACGTGCTGGTCCAGGAGCAGGACGATCTCACAGATGAACTAATTTATCGAACCGGCGAATCAATTATTTCGCAGGAAGTCAAACGCGCTCAAATAGAACCACTTGATTCATTAAACATGCATACCAAGCTGGTTGCCGGCATCTATAACATGCACAGTGAATATGACTCCGGCTTTAACAGTGCGAAAACTGCGTTAAAACAAATATTGCTTTCGCATCCTTCACATACCACTGTTAATGCACAGCTCGCCCACTGGTATATTTTGCAGCTGCATCGTAAGGGTGGGTGGAACAACGGCGTCGAGGAAAAGAAAGCGGTCGCACAGCGTTATCTCGATCAGGCACTGCAGGCGGATCCTCGAAACTCACTGGCGCTGACAGTGAGTGGTCTGGTTGAAACACAGCTTAATCGGAACCCTGAAAAAGGTCTGGATATTTATAACCGTGCGGAAAAATACAACCCCAACGAACCACTGACATACGCCTATAAGGCGGCAGTGTTGTCTTACAAAGGGCAGGGCTATGAGGCGATTAAGTGTGCGAACAAAGCACTGAGCTTGTCCCCCTTCGATCCGCAATTAAACATGTTTCATACCTGCGCTGCGGCAGCCTATTACTCGATTGATGATTACGAAAACGCCGAGCTACATGCCGATAAAGCTTTCGAAATCAATCCACAACATACGTCAAATTTGCGCACACTGGTTGCGATACAGATGGACCTGGGAAAGACTGAGCAGGCTCAGAAAAGTGTACAGCATCTCATGAAAACTGATCCTCTGTTTACCACCAGCAGTTATCTTTCTCACTCACCCAATGCCGCTTATCGAACCGGCAGACAAATCGCCGACAGGCTCGAGCGTGCAGGTGTGCCCTACAAGTAAGGGCAGCCCTGCTTGTTATCATTGCTTCTTTTGCCGCGTTTTCGAGTGTCGATGGCATATTGCCCGGTTTTATGATCATCCTGACGTGGGTCGATATGTCGGACTGTATTCGCATAGCGCTGCCAATGAGAGTCGGTCATATATTCTTTACTTGAAATTCTGGTGCTAACAAAGTCGTTAAGGCTTTTTTTACTGTAGCAGCTTCGATGAATCGGCTGTACCTGAAAAAGTGGTTCCAGATGTGAGAATTCTATCGGTGTATCGGTAACCTGCAGTTTAAGATTAACAAACAAGGGTGCAGGGGAATAGGAGTCGGTTTCAACAATTCCTTCAAAACAAAAATACTGATTACTCATTGGAGTGTTGGCAATGGGCCTGATAAGTGTGCTCCAGTTCCTGCGGGTCTCTATTAACAAGCCCGACCATACCTGCACATAACCGGGGATACCCAGGTTAGTGATAAACGGAGGTGCCATGTCTTTAAGATGTTCCGGACAATGTGCATTCCACCACTCATCCATCCCGTCAAGTTGTAGGGCAGAGAATTTTCTTTTTTGTTGATCCTCAAGCAGGTATACATCTACGCCGTCAAAGCTTAGTGTGAATGATGAGGCTGGAAACGCGTACCAGCCAAAGGCCGATGCGGTAGTTACGGCTTCGCAGTATTGGTATGCCTGAGAGGGAATGCTGCCGAGCGCTGATCGATCGGCAGCCATAGGAGGTACTGAGTTCGGGTAGACTGTATAGAAACTAATCAGCGGCTGGTGTACCGCTGGATCCATAGCAGCGCTTAACTCGTATTCTTCCTGAATTACGCCCATACTCGGTTTCTCTTTTCTTGAAAGGTTTGGTTAGCTTTGCTGCAGATGTTTTTTAACACTTGGTGACTGGTTAGCTGCACCGGTTGTGGTGTTTGATTTTTTGATATGCTGCTGCACTGAAGGTGGCTGATTTGCAGCACCGGTGGTTGTTTTAGAAGACTGTGCTTTCACGTGTGCCTTTATTGCGGGTGATTGGTTGGCTGCACCGGTGGTGATGTTTGATGTTTTCATGACTGATTTCCTGTTTTGTGAAATGTGCTGAGGGTGGCCTTGAGTTCATGAACGATTAACAAAGCTGGTTTCGATATCCTGCCAAAAAATATAGGCAAGCTTTAGCTATCGCGGCAATAGCGTGTATTCGCTACGAATAATGTGTCGATGAAGTCATGGCGCAGCCCATCAGGTAGCTGATTGCTACCTGATTGAAGCTAGTCAAGGAAATTCAGTTTTTCAGAAGAATACTGTATCAACAGCAAGAATCAGAGGTTCGAGTGTCAGCTAGTCTGGACAATATTCTTTACACCATTGTAGTACTTCATCAGCGTTACCGGAAAAAACTACCGTTCGATTTTTACTTTTAAACTGATACTCGTACATTGGATCATAGTATTGCGTTAGCAAGTGTTCGATGTAAGGGTGAAAACCTGAGGTATCGTTGCTCTGTATTAAGTGTTTGACACCAGCATCAAACATTTTCAGGCTACGATTACTGTTGTCAGATCCAAATCGCTTTTTTATTTTTAGCAGAGCTGTTTTGTGGTGCTCTATAAAACGCTGTAAGCCGATATCTATTCCATGTGTGGTTCGATAAGCTCTCAGTAAGTCGCTAATGTAATCCTTTTCAGATACCTCGACTCGTTTTTGAATGTTTGCCGTGAGCAAAACGGCGGGAAGCTTTAACATCTGGTTTCTCAGCGGCTCCGGTACCGAGATGCGCCCAATTAAAGTGCCTTCGTCTTCAATGAATACCCTTTGTGGATTGCGTTGGGCAACTTTTAGCATGTCTATTGCCAGGCCATTTTCGAAATTGATATTGGTGGGTTGAGGAGTCAGCACCGCACCGAAACTTGAGCCACGGTGGTTGGCCAGCTTTTCTAGATCTATATGGTGCGGCAAGTGTGGCAGTAATAATGTTTTTCCGCTTCCGGTTTTACCGCTAAGCAAAATTAGCGGTAATGAGCGTGAGTAATTTTCCAGTATCTCAATCAGGTGGTTTCGCAAGGCTTTGTAGCCGCCTTCAACTAATGGCAGGCTGATCTCGTGTTCGTGCAGCCACTGTTGCGTGATGTTCGAGCGTTTTCCGCCTCTGAAGCAGTAGAGATAGGCTTGTGGATTTTGTTTTGCAAACTCACCCCAACTGGCAATTCGAGCCTGACGTTTCTCACCGGCTAGTAGGGCGTGCCCGAGTTCTTCTGCGCTCTGTGGTCCTTTCTGTTTATAACAGGTACCAACCAGCTGTCGCTCTTTGTCGTTTAAAATAGGTAAGTTAACCGAGGTTGGAAAAGCGCCTCGTTGAAATTCGCAAGGCGCTCTAACATCGATCAGTGGAATGTCATTGAGAAATATGTCATCAAAGGATGAAGGTGTTGTTGCGTTGTTCACTTCGCTTTGGGGATTACCAATTGCGTGGCAGATTTTTCAGGATATGAATTCTTTTATCCCGCATTTCAATGTATTCGCCATTGACGAGTTCTGATATCACCTTGCCGACCATTTCTCTGGAAGCGCCAATCATGTTGCCCAGGTCCTGTTGCGAATAGCGTTTCTCGAGAGCCAGTTCGCCTTCTTCTTCAACGGCCAGTTCAATCAATTTGTCTGCAAGTCGGCGGTAGACGTTATCCAGCGCCAGGCTGCGAATACCGCCGGTGGCATCTCTTAGACGGCGGGTCAATGTTCGGATAATTTTCAGGGACATCTGCGGGTTCTGTTCGATGCAGGCAAGAAAATCCTGCTTCGATAATGACCAGGCGACTGTTTTCTCAAGGGTGATCACAGAAGCGGAGCGAGGGGCGTCGTCCAGAAGTGAAATGTCACCGATGCAGGTGCCTGGACCCTCCTGATACAGAACCAGCTCCCGTCCGTCTTCATCGCCTACGAACACCTTTACGCTGCCGGATTCGATAATGTAGAGACACTCACCCGGTTCGCCTTCAGGCATTATCACAGTATTTTTTTTGAAGGTATGGCGACGTGATTTGCCGGCCAGTGACTCGAGTGCGTCCGCGTCGAGCTCGGAAAACGTCGGCACTTCCTTTAACAAATCTGTTAATTCAGGCACGTGGTGCGCTCCTAACTCTGTTCATTCCCATGCCCTAGGAAGCGACAGCTCCATGTGATTAGTGTACCAAAATTACCATCACTATCGGCAGTTTGGCAGCGACAGTTTTACGAAGTACCAGGATTCAGCTTCAGTCAGTCGAACGATTGTCGACAATAGTCGATGGTGACGGCGGTGGATTCGAAAACAAGCGATGCTGAATTCTGATCTCATTGAGACATAATTTCACTGTACGGCACGACATTTGGTGCTAAAAACGCACCTCGGACAGCGCATGTTGTGCCTACTGTCCTTCATCAGCCAAGTAACTAAAAATAAACAAATAATTTCAATATTGAAACGTTGACAAGGTACAATAGCGTGGTTGGTACACATAGCAAGGTTCAAACGAGTGGCTGAGTCTAACGACCGATTTTACTCCGGTGATGTCAGCAATGAAGATATGGCTGAAGCACCACGTCGACAGAAGGAGTCTGCCGGTAAAACCGTGGTGCAGGGTATCGCTGTGGTTGTTGCATTACTTTGCCTGGCAGTGATTCTGATTCGTGGGAGTCAGCCGGCCATGACACCTGAGCAGATAGTTCAGCAGCAGGATTATGAGGGTGAGCAACGTGCTCGTCGGATTTTTAACCTCTACAGCCTCAAGCAAGATCGTGCGCGTCGCGATGTTGAGCGCACTGAGATCGTGGCTCAGGGTGAAGCTGCCGAGCGGGCGACCGGCACGGTTGTCACAGCTAAATCGTTGGCGTCTGATGAGCAGGATGAACTGCCGCAGGCCGCCTCCTCCCCCAAGAGCTATGAGAAAGCAGAATTAAGTCGTGAAGTTCCGGCGCAGGTTATTAGTCAGGTCCAGGCGTCGCCAACTCAACGTGTTGCCAGTGTGGAGCCAGTCGAAACGCGATCTGAACCCAAAGTACTGCCGGTGTACTCGTTGAAAAGCGAGTCAGCGATTCTTCGCGAATCCCCTGAGTTCGGTGCGCGGCAGATCGTCACCATCAGTGGCGAACAAACCGTCACGTTGTTTGATACCACGGGTGTCTGGGCGCAGGTTGCGGCTAACGATGGCTCCGGGCGTACAGGCTACATACTTCGCTCAGAGCTCATCTCACCGGAAAACTAGCCCTCAAATACGATTCAGCCGCTGCGCACTAACGCTGTAGCGGGTAAGCTAACCCGGCAAGCGTGTCAGTGTTGTACCCGACTGGTATGCAAAAGCCCCGTTGATGAATTTCTTCTGGTCTATTTGTAGTACGCCATCTTTAAGTGTCACTTTTTTAATCTCGTGCACAAACTGATTGAGTCCGTAGGCGGTAGCGCGACGATACTTTTGCGAGTAGATCATTGTGGAGTCATTTTCAAACTCCAGCGTATGCCAGCGCTGTAATTCGGGGTTGTCGTAAATTGCAGGGGTAAGTGGTATTTTTTCCAGCTGCACGGTTTTCAAATCAATAATGGTTTGTTCGCGTTTGAGCTCAAGTGCACCGTTGTTAAATTCGATTGTCTCTCCGATAAAATCGAACTCTCTATGGTTTTTGACTGCCTGCCGCTCTCTTTCAACACAATCGATAATAGTTCCGGTACCACGCCATCGGCCTTCCAGCGCTTTGGCAAAGCGCTCGATTTTGATAATGTTCTGCGCCTGCATGGGCTGAATATCATTGTGATCAAAATAGTGCCCACTGTCGCGTAGTGGCGGTAACTGTTCGCACTCCCCGGGCGCTGCATCTGCATTAAGGTGGAATACGGCTGCAAAGCCTGCTGCCAGAAATGTTGCGTATTTCATGCGCTGAACCACTGAACGAGTCGAGCGCGACAGGTTACTTATTTAAATCAGTTTTTGTCTTGACTGTGTTGGCACATCGAACCGGGTAAATCAATCGCTGTTGCAACCAGGTTCACAATTATCAGTCGAAATGTGGTGTGTTGCACATTCGGCGTAAATGGCGTCGGGCTGTTTGCAATGAATCAATATGCGATTATGGCCAATCGCTTACAATCTGCCTGCACTCAATACAAGGGATACATTGTGAACAACACCTTCCTGGAGCGGTTAAAACACAAGCAACTGACTAACGTTGATCAGTACAGGAAAATGCAAAAGGCCATTTCAGTCAGTACCGACGAAGAACCGTCCTGCACTGATGACAAACAAGAAGAATGGAAGACCTGGCAGCTGGCGCCGGTGCCTGCGGGCAATTACAGCGATCGGGGAAAACAGCAGATGGTAGCGGGCGCAGAGCAACTTCATCGTGCGTTGAGAAAAATCAAGTAAATAAAAAAACGCCGCTTAACAGCGGCGTTTTATCCAACTATGTATCACCTGTACGGATGCAGCGGATGCACCACGGACATCAGCTCAATTAGAGCCAAGCCTCTCAGGCGGCGGTGTTATCCCGTCTTCTTGCGATAGACGCTCGAAGAATTAGCAGCTCTGCTGTGTACGGTAGACTTGGCGGTCCACTTTACTTTGCCAATGTCAGAGGTTGATTGCATCTCATCAGCCTTGCGACGTTCTGCGTCGAGCATAGCCTCAAGTTCTTTGATGCGCGACAAAAGGTTAAACCCTGCCAGTTTGCGTTCTTCTGCCAGTTGCGCTTTCAGTTGCTCAATGAGGGCTTTGAGCTCTGCCTCATTGGACCGAAATGCTGCTACAGAGTCTTCCAGTTCCATGGAACGAGAAATTGCCGCCCGCAGTTCAGTGTCTTTGGCATTAAGCGCGTTGGCCTGCTGACTGAGTTTGTCTTTAAGTTCCTTTTCCTGTGCAGTTGCTCCAGAGCGTCCGTTAGCGATTTGTGATTCAAGCTCTGCAATCCGGTCTTTAGCGTTATCGACCTGGCCGGCAAGCTGAGTTGCTTCTCTTTCACTCTGACGCAGCGCACTCATTTGCTTGTCTGCTGCATCTTTGTCTCTGGCACTTTGGTTTTTTAATTCAGCCAGTTGCTTTTCAAGTGCTGCCGCCGCGGACTGCGAGCTGGTAGTCGCTTGTTGCTGATGCTTGAGTTGTTCAGCAACGTTTGCCATTTTGGCTTCGCCAGCGTTTCTGGTGTCTTTTAATTCGGCTTTCAATCCATCGATTTCACGCTTCAGGTCTCCTTTTTCGCGAGATAGATTGGCAGCCTCACCACGATGGTTTTCGGTAACGGCTTTCTGCTTGTCGAGTTCGTTTTGTAAGCCCGCAACCGACTCTTGTGCAGCGATCTTTGAATCGGCAGTTTCCTGCTGCGCCTTATTGATGTCGCGTTGCAGTGCCTGTATTTCTTTTTGCTGGTCTTCGGCCAGGCGTTCGAGTTTATCTCGTTGCTGCGAACGATCTGCGAGCTGATCATTCAGTGCGTTAAGCTTTTCTTCACCAGCCGCGATACTCTGTCTGGCGCTGGCCAGGTGATCGGTCTTTCCGCGCAGAGCATTCTCAAGTTCAGCAATTCGAGCGTTGTCGGTTTGCTCTGTTTGTGCCAGTTTTTGTTGTAGTTTAGCAAGCTCTGCACTTAGTGCTGCATGTTGTTGAGCAGCATTTTCCCGCTCTGCCGTTTTTGCCTTGATGTCGTTATTCAGACTTTTGATAATGTCTTCAAGGTTAGCGTTAACACGCTCGGCAGCACGCAGTTTTTCTTCGCTTTCGGCAGCTCTTACAGCGGCTTCTCTGAGCTGGTTTTCTTTCTCTGCTTGTGCAGCATTGGCGCTATTCAGCAGCTGATCTTTTTGCTTATTAGCGTTTTGCGCTTCGCGAAGCTGTTTTTCTTTATCGGAGGCTGCGGCGAGAGCAGCATTGAGCTGTTGTTCCTTCTGATCGGCATTACCCGCATTTATGCCCAGTTGCCTGTCGAGCTCCCGATTGGCCTGTTCGGCATTGAGCAGGTTTTGCTCCTTCTCGGCGATAGCATTTTGCAGATCGGCAATATTGTCGGCGTGTGCCTGACGAGCCCGGTCCAGCTCGGCTGATGTTGCCGCCAACTGGTGATCTATGTCGGCGCGATCATCTTCCACCGCTCGCAGCTGGTTTTCCAGCGCACGTAAATCATCAATGTCCTGCAGCAGATTCTCGCGTTCCTGCTCTGCCCTTTGAATCGCTTCGTTGTTGTAGTGAAGCTTTGAATTCAAACCGGCAACCTGTGTATTGCGATCAGTCAGTTCGCGCCGCAAGTCGTCCAGTTCGTTGAGATACCGGCGATTAGCACGCTTGTGATCGTCGAGCTCGTTTTGATGAGCTTGTTCGGTAAAAAAACGCCGACACAACCAGCCGATCGCTGCACTGAGAAGTGAAGCTATCGCGAGTAACAACAGCAACTGGGTAATGAGGTAGACCATTTCGGTTACTCCGTTGGAGGTGTTTTATTCTTCTGAATTTGATGAAAGATTTAGTGGATCAGTAGAGAAATGAATCTCGGTACGTCGATTCTGTGCTCTACCTTCAACCGTTTCGTTGGTAGCGATCGGGCGGAATTCACCGTATCCGAAAGCGGTAATCTGATGTTCCGGCACGCCCTTACCGATCAGGTAATCGTGTACCGTGGAAGCTCTTCGCTCACTAAGCCCCTGGTTGTATCCTTCACCACCGGTGACGTCTGCATGGCTCTCTACAAGTACATGGGTAACCTGGCCGGCGCATACACCGTTAATCACGCTGGCAACTGCATTCAACTGAGCCGTATAGCGGCTCTCGATGTTGGAGTAGTCGACTTTATAGTTCAGTACGTTGCCGTGAGTTGCTGTTTTCATAGCATCTCGACAGGCTTGCGTAATGGTTGTGTATGGATCGATATCAATGTTCAACTGCACATCTAATGGTTTTAATGCTTCTGAGCGGGTTGCTATTAATCTTTCGATCGCTTCTCGTCTGGCCTCGTCGCTGACAACACCGTTAAGGATGAAGTCTTCGTCGGTGATTTTCAGATCACCACGATTGAGCTGAGTAAGCGCTGCAATTCCGGTTTCAACTTTTTCAGGGCTGCGAATTAGTTGTGCAGCACCCGTGCCGATCGCGCCGGTACTGATTAACGTACTGGGTGGCAGAGCCTTATGAATGTTGTTAATCATTGCAACAGTGTGTTCACCGTCCACGGTTCCTGACATGTGTAGCTTCTGATTGTCGTAGTCTGCGTCGAAATTAAAACCGGGGATGACTTCTTCCGCGATTGTGATCGTGTCGGCAGTTTTACGAACACCCCACACTGCATTCGCCACGCTCTTGACCTGCTCACGCTCGCTCTCTGAAGATACGGCGCCTGCAATAGTGACATCACGTCCATCCACGGACACCGTAACGTCGTTGGAATACTCAGATAACGCAGCGGTGGACCGCTCTGTGATGTCTTGCTCTATTCGCTCCGAATAGACGGTCGCACCGACCCAGTACACTGCAGCAAGCAATAGTCCCAATAGACCAATGGAAAGTAAACGCATACATTTCAACCGATTAGTGAAAGTAGTTAAGACACTCTTCCACGTCATAACGGTTCAGCGAAACTTTTCTTTATTGTGCTGTTACACGCTGCTTCATATGACGAAATGCTGACGTTTTCAGGATTAAAAGCGGATCCGCAGAGGCGCCGGTCGCCGAGTTTTTGACTGAGTGTCAGGTACTCGACGCAATCATGAACTTGACCATCATTGCGACAGCGGTGATAAACAGTAGTGTCACTATAATGCCGGCGACAATAAAGTGAACAGGCTTGCCGTGTTGAAAATCGCGCTCGCGATTGGCACTGGACTGGATGCCAAGGGCTGCTGAAAATGCGCTTTTCATCACATTGACAAAACCGGTCCCCTTGTTTTTATTCGATGCCATCACCGATCAGTCAACAGTACCATCGGTCGGTCGTTTGCGCTTGTCTTTGCCCCCGATAACTGAGAGCTTATCTTTCATTTGCAGTAGCTTTGGTACGGCACTGCCCAGTGTCAGGAGTCGTTGTAGTTCTTTTGGATTGAGCTTTTGTAAATCGTGAGACCAGTCAGAAACCTGTTCCATCAGATCGCACATTTGCTGCATGCGTTCGTGGGCGTGCTTTTCTGCGTTGTCTGTTGCAGGTTCCATCAGGGTCTGGCGCAGCAGGGTCAGGGTTGGGTCCAGTTCACGTTTTCGCCTCTCTTCGACCAGGGTAAGCGCGATCTCCATGATGTCTTCGGGTGTTGAAAAGTAGTCTTTTCGATCACCGGGCAGGTGCTGCGAGCGCACCAGCCTCCACGATTGCAGCTCTTTCAGTCCCATGCTGACGTTACTTCTAGACACGCCCAGTGTGTCGGTGATTTCCTCTGCATTGAGCGGTTTGTCGCTTAAATAGAGCAGGGCATAAATTTGCCCGACCGTCCGGTTGATGCCCCAGCGACTGCCCATTTCACCGAAGTGAAGTACAAACGCCTGAATCGAACTGCTTAGTTCCACCGATATTCTGCTACTTGAGGAAAATGTGAAAGGAGTATATCCGCTGACGCCGACGGGCAGCAAATCAGGAGTGCCAGGCACTGATGAAGCCTAATCCTTCCACATTCACGGTGTCCGTGCCGTTAAGGTGTGTGTTCACATATTTTAACGTGCCGCTTTTAAACAGGCTCAAACAATTGTTATATCCATGGTATGAGTTCTGGTCCGACTTGTATTCACGGTGGACCATTCATACTATGTAGTGACAAAGGTATTGCAAGACGGTCTTATGAAACATTTGTGTTTATCACTGCTGCTGTTCAGTGCTGCTTCAGTTTCACCAGCGTTGGCAAACACCAACGAAACTTCCTCCTATTTTGATTCGTTATTTGGTGCGGCTACTCAGGCGGTGACGCAAACGGTACTGGAAGTCGTGGGATCGACATTCGATGAAAACAGTCAATCTGATGTTGACGCTGTTGCGAGTGATCCTGCGGATCCGTTTGAAAAGTACAATCGCATGATGTTCCGTTTTAATCGTGCGCTCGATGAAAAAGCACTGCAGCCTATTGCCAGCAACTACCGTCAGTATACGCCTGAGATTGTGCAGACCGGAGTTAGTAATTTCTTCAATAACCTGGGTGATGTCGGTGTAGTGACTAACTCTGTATTGCAAGGCAAGCTGGATCAGGCATGGAATGATTCCTCGAGACTAGCGATCAATACTATAGCCGGACTGGGTGGCGTGATTGATGTTGCATCAAAGCTCGACATTGAAAAAAACAACGAGGACTTCGGTCAGACCTTTGGGGTGTGGGGAGTACCCGAAGGGCCTTATATAGTTTTACCGGTGCTCGGTCCGCGAACGCTGAGAAGTGCTGTTGGAACAGCGTTCGATACTTACCTGCAGGTTGAGACGCTTGGAGCCGTCAGCGAGGCTGCTGCCGGTCAGGATGTGGTGACGGAATTGTTGTCTCTAAATCTGGTGCAGCAACGTGCAAAGATGCTTGGTAAAACCGAGTTGCTGGATCAGGCTGCACTCGACCCTTATGTGTTTAC
>CALLLY010000305.1 GCA_938008205.1 uncultured Granulosicoccaceae bacterium | reverse complement strand
GTGCAGTACGCTCCGGGAATAACACGCAGCATATCTGCAAAGTCTTCAGAACCCGTTACTACGTTTGGTGTTTCGGCAACGTTCTCTTTACCCACTACTTGCGAGGCCACCTCAAGCATTACCTGTGACAGATCCTGATCGTTCACCAGCACATCAAAAATATTGCGGCTATCAATCTCTATTTCTATTCCATAACTCTCAGCCACACCATCACACAAAGATTTTATACGCCGGCGCACCATATCGGCGGTGGCAGGCTCGAAATAGCGCATAGTGCCGGACAACGTGCAATCTGACGGTATAACATTGTAGGCTGCGCCTGCATGTATTTGCGTCACAGACAACACCAGCGGTTCTGTTGGTGGCACATTGCGACTGACAATAGTCTGCAACTGCGCCACCAGCGACGCGCCAATAACAATAGGGTCAACCGATTGATGCGGCATCGCCGCATGCGAACCACTGGCACGGATATGAATGTCAAAAAAATCGGCACCGGCCATAGCAACGCCGGGCTTGACCCCTACCTTTCCGGGAGATCCGTTCGGGTTGTTGTGCATGCCGTATATTTCATCGCACGGAAAACGATCGAACAGCCCATCGGCAAGCATCGCTCTGGCACCTCCAAGGCCTTCTTCTGCGGGTTGAAAAATAAACACCGCGGTTCCACCAAAATCTCCCGACTCTGCCAGATAACGCGCTGCCCCAAGTAACATGGTGGTGTGTGCATCGTGACCACAGGCATGCATAACCCCAGGCGTTTTTGATGCGAAAGCAAGATTGGTTTTTTCATCGATAGGCAGTGCATCCATATCTGCGCGCAGCCCGATGGTGCGCCCGTCTCTGTGCCCCTTCAGCACGCCGACCACCCCGGTGTTGCCGATGCCAGTGTGAGTATCAATGCCCCACTCACGCAGCAGCTTTGCCACAATTGCGGAGGTGCGCACTTCCTGCATACCAAGCTCCGGGTGCTCGTGAAAATCCCGCCGAATGGCAATCAGCTCATCAGAAAAGTCAGCTATTTGTTTTATTACAGGCATTGTGTTCCTCCATATCAGTGGCCATGGTATCAACACAACAGATGAATACAAACCGAAACAATACCGGCAAAAAGCTATACTCCCGCTATGCACAACACTTCTCTCAGACAATCGATTGCACAAAATCTTGAGTCTTTTAAGCCACATCGCATCAGCAGTGATTCAACTCTCACCCGCGCAGCAGTTGCCATAACCGTCAGCAGACACAGCCAGCACCCAAAAGCCTGTATTTATTTAACCCTGAGAAGCGACAAACTACGCAAGCATGCCGGCCAGTTTGCCTTGCCCGGTGGCAAGCTCGATAGCGGTGAATCATCACAACAGGCGGCACTGCGGGAGTTATCAGAGGAACTGGGCATTACGATTCCGCCCTCATCGGTACTGGGTCTGCTGGATGACTTTCAAACCCGTTCCGGATTTGCGATCACACCGGTCGTTGTCTGGAATGACAGCGACGATTCACTGAACCCGAACCCTGATGAAGTTGCGCGCTGTTATGAGATACCCCTGGAGGAATTACTCTGCGCTGATCTGACTGATCAAACGCCATCGGCCGCCAGCCCGATATTCTCGATAAACCCGCCGTCGGTGGGCACATCCGTGTATAGCCCGACCGCTGCAATTATTTACCAGTTTGCAGAAGTTGCATTGCGAGGTTCGCTTACACGGGTGAATCACTACGAACAACCAACCTTTGCATGGCGATAGGCCTGAAGTAGCTAATGACTGGATTCACACGGATTTATTTTTCTCCAGCACCTCTACACCGAGCTCTCGTTTCCAGTCGCAGATATTCTCGATAGCCGAGATCATTGAACCCGCAATGTCTTTACCGGTGGCCTCCTCGATGCCTTCCAGACCAGGAGAGGAATTTATCTCGAGCAATAAAGGCCCGTCATTAGAACGGATAATATCCACCCCGGCCACATGCAGTCCCATCGCACGCGCTGCACGTACCGCGAGCTTACGCTCCTGAGGTGTAGGCTTGATGCTGCTCGCCTTGCCGCCACGATGCATGTTTGCACGGAACTCTCCCGGCGCTGCTTCACGCTGCATGGCAGCAACCACTTTTCCATTCACCACAAATAATCGCAGATCTTTGCCTTCCGCTTCAGAGATAAACTCCTGCACGAGCAAATTTGCATTCAGCGACTTAAACGCGTTAATCACACTTTCTGCGGCTTTACCGGTTTCAGCCAACACCACTCCCCGCCCCTGCGTGCCTTCAAGCAGTTTGACAATTAACGGCGCCCCACCGACCATTTGAATCAAGTCATCCGTATCGATAGGTGATGAAGCAAAACCGGTGGTGGGTATATCCAATCCGTCTTTTTGTAACAACTGCAACGAATAGAGCTTATCTCTGGAACGACTGATTGCCTGCGAAGTATTGAGTGCGGCAATCCCCATACTTTCGAAATGTCGCGTAAGTGCACAACCATAAAACGTTACCGACGGTTTGATTCTCGGCACTACCGCATCAAGATCATTGAGCATAATACCGCCACGCGTGTGCACTTCGGGCGCGTCGGCATCGAGCTTCATGTAGCACTGGCGAATATCGAAAAAACGAATATCGTGACCGCGCTCCCGCCCTGCCTGAATAATCCTTTGATTGCTGTATAAATTCGGGTTGCTCGCCAGTAAACCGATTTTCAACCCGTCTTTCTGTGTGTCGTGTTTGGCGTAGACAGCGGCAATATCAGTATCTGCCCGATCACCCAGCGCAAAGCTTTTTGCAGGATCCACCAACATTTTTCCACTCATCGCTTCGCGTCCAAGCAACATGCGATAACCCATACTGTCCCGGTTAGTCAGTGTCAGCTCGATATCCCACCGGTTATCTCCAATGCTGAAACCGGTCTTGATGACATAGCGTTTTTCAGCAAAACCACCGCTGTTTTTAACCGTGCGGCGATCGTGCACTTTGGCCTCACAGCGCAACACTACTGACCGATCATTCTGCAGCGGATGAACCTCAAACGAGACCCAGCGTGCATCTTTGCGGGAGAAAGGCTGTATATTCAGAGCGTGCAGTGCTGAAGTTCTGGCACCGGAGTCTACCCGCGCCTTGATTGCCGGAATACCGAGATCCGGAAAGTCACACCATTCTTCGCACCCTGCAATGATGTGAGCATCTGTATCCATTGTTTTAATCCTGAGAATAGTAACTTTGTCGGGCGTGGCAACACAGGTGCCGGAAGGGAGCGCAAGTCTTCCAGTTTCCCTTTTCAGTTGCAAGGCCCGCAACATTACCACCGACTGCCGGTATTTCCGGTACCGGCGTTAGAAGCGCTATTACGGCAGAATTCTTGGTAGAATCTCCATTTTCGATCTTTCCCCGAGAGCTTTCCTTGAACTACATCAGCACGCGCGGCGGCACCGAATCACTACCCCTGGCCGAGCTACTCACCCGTGGCACGGCAAATAACGGTGGATTGTTCGTGCCTCAGCAATGGCCTGACGCGCCAGCCGATTTACTCGACGGTGAATATGCAGAGATTGCCACCCGGGTTCTGCTGTATTTCGGCGGTGATACCCTGCCCGCCGGGTTGATAGAAACAGCGATAAATACCGCCATGCAGAAGTTCACTGCACCTGTTGGCCCGCCAGTCAATCCGCTGGACAACAACCTCTGGACACTGGAATTGATGCACGGCCCGACCCTGGCTTTCAAAGATTTCGCGCTGGCACCACTCGCAGAGATTATCGACAGCAAACTCAAACACGACAATAAACGCGCTACTGTCCTGTGCGCTACCTCCGGTGATACCGGTGCTGCCACAGTGTCTGCATTTGCAAATCGTGAAAGAGTGAATGCTGTTGTGTTGTTTCCGGATGGCGGTGTATCAGACTTCCAACGCCGCCAGATGACAACAACCGGGGCTGGCAATATTCTACCGCTGTGTGTTGACGGCGACTTTGACGATTGCCAGCGCACGGTAAAAACATTGTATCTAACACAAGCAGCAGAAAAATACGGGTATACCGCGGTTAACTCGATAAATATCGTTCGTATTCTGTTGCAAACCGCCTACTACCTTAAAACCAGCGGTTTTATACATCGTACTACGGGTGAAGCCAGTAACTACTTTGTACCCACTGGCAACTTTGGCAATGTCTATGCTGCCTATATCGCCAAACAACTCGGCGCACCGATCAATACACTGGTAGTCACGTCTAACGATAACGATGTGTTACCACGATTTTTTGAAACCAGTCGCATGCACGGTACACAAACAGTAAAAACAATTTCTCCGAGTATGGATATTCAGGTGTCGAGCAATTTTGAAAGATTGTTATGGCATATCAAGCAAGGCGATACCACAGCCGTCGACCATGCTCAGCAGGCGCTGGAAACCTCAGGCGGCTATGAGATATCTGCAGAAGAAATGGATCGCATTGCAGAAGACTTCACAGCCTGGCGCTGCGCCGAACCAGAGGCCATCAGTGCGATCCAGAGTGTCTGGCAAAAGCATCAGAAAATTATCTGCCCGCACACAGCGACGGCATATCACGCGGCAGACAAACTCGCAAACACCCTATCGGGACAAAACGTCATCGTTGAAACAGCGCATCCGGCAAAGTTTTCCAACGCCATAGAACTGGCCATAGGCGAAGTGCCGACCATTCCAGCGCACGTAAAAGATCAGTTCCAGCAGCAGGAACAGTACCAGCAAGTCAGCGTTGACGGTGTCCAACAAGCCATAGATGATCGTTTTGGCTGAAAACACGCACAACATCAAGACACACAAACCCACTCAGGCAGAATAACCGAAGATTTTGTTAAACAACAATCGCTTCCGGCCGCTTTCTATCTGAAGCGTGAAGTATGAATCCGTCGATTTTTTGCGGGCTGCATCACATTGATAGACACCGGGCGGTTTGTGGATGGTTTGCAAAAACTTCAACAGCAAGGCTTTAGTCAGTGAACGCCCTTGTGAAAAGGCCAGGCGCTCGCCTGCGCTCGAAACGCTTGAGCAGAGAATTCTGTTTTCTGCCGATCTGCTTGGCCTTGATGGAAATACTGAAAAACCCGGCGACGACCTGCTGGAATTTCCGGCCACTCAACTGCAGGCACCAGTAGCCGCAGCCGAGCTGGTATTTATTGATCTTTCAATTCCCCAAAGTAGCGATGTTCTGGCAGATCTGAATTCGCAGATTGCCAACGGGCGTTTGATGGATGTGATACCGATAGACGCATCAGACGCCGGTCTCGATCTGATGACGCAAACCCTGAAAGACCGCTCGAATGTTCAGAGCGTTCACATCATTTCTCATGGCACCAGCACAGGCTTTGCCCTTGGCTCACAATGGCTGGATCAGTCTACCCTGCAATCACACCAGAGCCAGCTGAATCAGTGGCGGGCTTCTCTAACAGACGATGCAGACATTTTATTGTATGGATGCAACCTTGCAGCAACCGAAGGCGGCCAGTTATTTCTGAATTCTTTTGCCAATCTCACCAGTGCCGATGTTGCCGCCAGCAGTAATATCACCGGGCATAGTCGATTCAGTGGCGACTGGACCCTTGAATTCAGCACAGGTGCGATTCAATCTGACAGCATTTTATCCGCAGAGATCCAACAACAGTGGGAGAATCAACTGGCAGTGGATCTGCTCGCTGTTGACGATAATCTGGACGATGTTCTGATCAACAGCACAATCGAACTCAACAACCCGGCTGCCACTGAAACCAATGTACTAAACAATGACCAGACTTCCGCTGCAGCACTACAGCTGTTGAGTGTTTCCGGTGCCTCAAACGGCACGATTTCACCACACACCAACGGTGAATTCACCTATCAACCAGACAACAACTTCACCGGCACCGAAAGCTTTGACTACATAGTCACCGATAGCGAAGCACCTATCCTGAACCACTATGCGCTGAACAGCGCATCAATTACGGACGAAACAGGCCGTAGCTCACCAATCACACATGCTGCTTCAAATGATCCTTTATTCGACGGCAGTGAATTCGATTTCGATGGTGTTGACGATTATATAGAAATTCCCGATATCGATTACTCACAGAGCTTCACCATCTCAATTGATTTTCGTATAGGTGATATCAATACCAACAGACAACAGATCTTTTCCCACGGCACGGGTTACGAGCAAAATTCAATACAAGTATGGATAGAAAATACCACTCTGTTTTTATCACTCTCTGATTCTACCGAGACAGGCATCGATGCCTCGCCACATGCAATTGATGTAAGCGGGTTTTCCAATACCGGAGACTGGCACAACCTCCAGATCACACACGCACCGTACGATGTTGCAACGGATACTGGCAGGTTTACAGTCTTTCTTGATGGCATTGATCAAAATGCCTATCAGGCGACCCCACGCGGCGGAGACCTGATTGATCCGTCGTCCAGTATATTGCTGGGCGCCTACCGCCCAACCAGCGGCACTGTCACTGACTTTCTGGATACTCATGACATAAGAGACCTGAGAATTTACAGCGATACAGTCACCCCGCTTGCAGTTGCCCGAGATATTGACTACAGCACCGCCTCTGTCAATGTGACGATTAAAAACACTAACCAGGTACCGGTTTTCTCATCGCTGGATGCGACACTAACCTACACAGAAAATACCCCACCTGTTGTTCTTGATTCTGATGTGACTCTCAGCGACCCTGAATTAACCGCACAGAACAACTATGCCGGCTCCACACTAATACTGATGCGCAGTGGTGGCGCTAACGTTGACGATCAGTTTCAGGCTACAGGTAATCTGGCATCGCTGACAGAAGGTCAGCCACTCAGTTACACAGACATCACTTTGGGTGTGGTAGATCTTGGCGCTGTTATAAAAAACAGCGACGGTGAGCTTCAAGTCGAATTTAACAGCCTGGCATCTCAGGATCTGGTCAACAAGTCACTGCAATCTATCGGCTACAGCAACGCCAGCGAGTCACCTCCCGGACTGGTTTCGATCGAATGGCAATTCAATGATGGATACAGCGGTTCACCAGTGTTTGGTG
>CALLLY010000304.1 GCA_938008205.1 uncultured Granulosicoccaceae bacterium | reverse complement strand
AAGTGCCTGATGCTCGACTACGTAAAGGGTTTGCGCTGTTCGAGCTGCAACGCTACGCCGAGTCGCGTCAGGAGCTAACTGCGGTAGAGAGCGAGTACAGAGGGAGATCAATTGCTGCGTTAGCCAGACGCCGGTTAGAGCAGATGGACAACGCTGGTTTGTAGATCAGTTAATGCAGTCTACGGACAAGCGTTTTTAACGTCGGAAGTACTGTCAGTGGTAAACACGCTTTGACCTGTCGTCACTTCGCCTTTCGGTGACAGAAAATCTACAGTGATACCAGCGCCGTTTATCTCACTGCCCGCCACTCGAATATTACCCAGTTTTGATTGTGTGAGCTGGTCATCTACATCTATAGAAAAAGTGTATTTTGACCCTGCAGGAAAATCACTGAAGGTAATCTCTATCGTTTGGTCACCATCAGCCGGTTTAGTAACGCTTTCAACGGTAGCGCTGGTGGATTCCTGTCGGTAGGCTTGAAATACCTCTACACCCGTACCCCCGTCTTCTGTATCAAAAATTAGATTGCCGTCTGAGCTGGCGAGTGCAAGAGATAGCTTTTGAACCTGCCATCCTTCACCGGAAACATTGATAAATTCAAATCTGTCTCTTGGTGCGCTTTCAGTAAATTTTGCGGTTAATACCGCCTGGCACAGCTTTGGATTTTTTTTGATGTCTGTCATCTCGGCCATCGTAAACCGAGTGCCAATTAACACCAGCAATGCCATGGATAATTTGATCTGAATGTCTATCGGGAATTTCATAATACTGAACTACATGTTGGTAGGGTGGTACAGCAAGGTCGTTGCATCAATCACCCTGTGAGATATCTGGTGACACATTTAACGCTAAGTTAGAACCGGCCTCTCTACTTTGTCAAATTCCGGCCGGTTATGATTTTCAGTTTTTCTATTGTAACGCTTCTTATTAAGGACTTTGCCACTGGTTTTTGCCCATGGTGATAGCCCATGGTTCTGGACCGAACAAATGAATTACATTGCATCCTTGAGTAACTAGCCACCGATAATTGATAGGGAAGCCAGTCTTACAATCGTAGTTCATCAGTTTGAATCTGATATTGAGCACAGGCCTTTGATGATCCAATAATAGCTGAATGCATCACGGCAAATGTTCACAAATGATGAAAACTGTTGTCGGATGCTGCCAGCGACTCTACGATCGCATTTTTAGACCTTTTGGATCAAACGGGGCTTCATGCTGAATGGTAGCGTCGCAACGCTGACCCAGTATTTCAATTTGAAATCGCCGGTCATCGCACAAACATGCCGGGATATAGCCTTGCGCCAGTGACAGTTGCACGGTATGGCCATAGCCTCCGGAGGTGACCCAGCCTACGACGCGCCATTCGCCATCCTGCTGTCCCTGCACCTTAGGAGTTTCGTTTCCTTTACTATCAAATCGTGGTGCACCGTATCCGTGGGGTTGTTCCACGGCGAGTAAGTTTTCGTCAAAATCTACCGGTAGTTTTGTCCATATGGGCTCGTCCCCCATCACGTCAGTATTAGTTGTTTCTACTGCGAAGGTAACGCGCTTGAGAACAGGGCCGTCCGCATGTTCCCTGGCAGCAGCTTCCCGGCCTATAAATCTGTTTTTTTCGAGCTTGATAAAGCGCTCCATAGATGCTTCAAACGGTCCATAGATGGGTCTTAATTCAGCAAACCAGGTTGGGAAGTTTTTCTCCAGCCGCATCGATAGTAGTGCACGCATGCCAAAATCGACAATGCCGTGCGGTTCGCCCGCGTCTTTAATCGCCAGATATACAGTGCGCTCGTAGGCAGGCTCCATCCATATCTCATAACCCAGGTCACCGGTGTAGGTAATACGGTTAACCAGGCACGGGCAGCCACCAACATCCATGCGTCGATGATCCATAAACCTGAAGGAATCATTGCTCACGTCGTCGTCGCACAACTCGCGGAGTACTTGCCGTGACAATGGCCCTGCGATGGACAGACCAACGAGGGTTTGACCATAGCGATGGATCGATACATGTTCGTTCATGTGTTGCTCGAACCAGCGCATGTGATAAATCTGTGCTCCTGAAGACCCCCACACATAAAACAGATTATCGTTTGCTTTGGCGATAGTGAAGTCGCCGATAAGCTTGCCATCGTAATTCAGCATAGGGGTCAGAACCATACGTCCGGCCTTGGGCATACGATTTGTCATGAGATTATTCAGCCAGTCTTCCGCGCCGCTGCCAGTGATTTTGTATTTGGCAAAGTTGGCAATCTCGGTCACACCGACTCGTGCTCTTACACCACGTACTTCGTTTCCTATATGTTCAAAATCATTGGAGCGATGAAATGATAACAGGTCTTTTGCATCGGCTTGATTGGGGGCAAACCACAGTGGTGTTTCAAGTCCCCAGGTGTCTCCCATCACAGCATGGTTGTCCCGTACCATAATGTCATAGAGTGGTGTGGTTTGTTGTGGGCGAGCAGCTGGCAGCTCTTCATTGGGGAAGCGAATTGAAAATCGTCTTGAGTAGTTTTCACGCACTTTGGCGTTGGTGTAACGCAAAGTGGTAAAGTCCCCGTAGCGAGCGACGTCCATCGCAAACACATCTGCCCCCGGGTCGCGATGAACCATCCAGTTTGCAAGGACTTTCCCAACACCGCCACCCTGGCTGAAGCCGGCCATTACCGCACAGGCCGACCAGAAGTTTGTGAGTCCCTGTACCGGTCCGACCAGAGGGTTGCCATCGGGTGCGAAAGTAAACGGACCGTTCACGGTTTGTTTGATCCCGGCTTGCTCAAAAGCGGGAAAGTGTTTGAAACCGATTTCCAAAGACGGGCTGATACGATCCAGATCCGGTTGCAGAAGTTCGTGGCCAAAGTCCCAGGGGGTGTTAACCGGCGACCACGGCTTACACGCTTTTTCATAGGTGCCAAGCAGTAAACCGTTGCGTTCTTGTCGGGTATAGATTTCACCCTTAAAGTCAATGACACCAACGAGTTCACGATTGGTATCCTGATTGAACTCTACAACCTCTGGCATTTCATCGGTTAGCAGGTACATGTGTTCCATCGCCAGTACCGGTAATTCTACGCCGACCATGCGGCCGATTTCACGCGCCCACAACCCCCCTGCGTTGACGACATGCTCGGTCTCAACCGTGCCCTTCTCTGTGATTATCTGCCAGGTGCCATCAGGTTTTTGTGTGATATCTGTAACGCGGTTGCGCAATTCAATTTTAGCACCGAGCTTTTGAGCCGCTTTTGCGTAGGCGTGGGTGGTGCCGGATGGATCCAGATGTCCTTCCACGGGATCCCACAATGCACCGACGAAATTACTTTCGTCCATTAATGGAAACATCGATTTGGCTTCTGATGGCGTAATAATTTCGGTTTCCATCCCGAGAGCGCGACCAGTCGCGTGCACGTAGCGCAAAAAATCCATACGTTCCTGCGAGTCGGCCATCATCACCCCGCCGGTCAGGTGCAGGCCACACGCCTGTCCTGAAAGCGTCTCGAGTTCTTCGTAGAGTGAAACTGTGTAGGCCTGCAGTTTGGCGACATTAGGATCACCATTCAGGGTATGAAAACCACCAGCGGCATGCCATGAGGAGCCTGAGGTCAGTTCGGAACGCTCGATTAATAAAACATCTGTCCAGCCGGCACGGGCAAGGTGAAAAAGCACAGAGCATCCGACGACACCGCCGCCAATGACTACTGCCTGAGCATGGGTTTGCATAAGTGGTTATTCCGATGGACTGGTTTGATCGGAATTTATCACAGCGCTGCAGGGGATGTTTGTATCGAGCGCAGCAGTGCAGCTAATGATGTGCGCAAGGTATATGCGATTGCCGGGCAGCGAGCCCGGCTGTATATCAAAAGAAAAACTAAAGCTCAGTGTTTGTGCTGATAAGCCACCAGAGGATTTAGCAACCTGGCCAGCACGCCAGTGAACTTCACCGGGGCATCAGAGACTGACAGGCATATGCATTCTTCATCGTTGTTGACAGTCGGGCGATGGGTGTCGCCGGTATCGCGTACGATAAAATCTCCGGCTCGATACACGCCATCCTGATCCGAAAAGCTACCGCACAGAACCACGGTGATCTCCTGCCCGTGGTGATCATGATTAGCCACAGCCCCGCCAGGCATTAACTTATGGAGCGCGACTTCACGCTCTTCATCCAGCCTATCCAGTGTGGCTATGCGTATTCTTTTACCGAGTTTTTTCCACGGAAGGTTGTCCATGCCGTCTGGCATCAGCTTCCTGATAGCCGGAGGCATAGTGACTAACGGTGAATGCACAGGTTCTGACTGATCCTGAGACTGCATTTCGCGCCCTTCTATTTTCTGCATTATCTGCGCGAAAAGCTTTTGATCGACAGGGGCTGAAGGTGGCTGGTTTTCAAAAACCACAGATCCTACCGCGCCTAGCTCCGCTACCTCGGCGCCGCAGTCGCTGCAGTAACTCAGATGCGTTGAGACACACAAGGCCTGCGAGTCTGACAAAGTGCCAGCGACATACTCGGTTAGCCATTGGCTGTCTGGATGATGATGATTCATTCGGTGCAACTGTCCATTAATTCGTGGTTGATTGAGTGGATTGGGAGGAGCCTGGAACTTCTGCGTCATCGATAACCAGATTCACTCTGAGTTTTTCCATGGCGAGTCTCAATCTGGATTTGACCGTGCCGAGTGGCAAGCCGGTCTGCCTGGCAACTTCAGCGTGAGTCTTACCTTCTATGTACACTTCCCGCAGGATTGCCACTTGTTCTGTCGGCAAATTGTCGACGATTTTCTCGATTTGCTGTCCGCTTTTGTCGAGATCGGCGAGGTCTTCAGGCACTGGTTCCTCAAAAACCGGCCATAGATCGTCGGCGGTCAGGGGACTGGTAATGCGCTTCATTTTCCGCAGATAATCAATCCGGCAGTTCCTGGCAATTGCGAACACCCAGGTGCTGACGTTGGCTTTTTCAGGTTTGAAGTACCGTGCTTTTTCCCACACTTTTATCATCACTTCCTGCACCAGCTCATCAGCCATTTCAGGAGAAGTGTGCATGCTGTTGAGTGACAAACCGTACGCTTTGATCTTCGGGCCGAAATGGCTGAAAATCTGACTGAAAGCCTCTTCGTCGCGGTGCTGTGCAATGCGCAGCATCAGCGCTGCCCATTCGTCTTTCGGCTTTTCGGGTTTTTGATCCATAGACAGCCATTGTAAGACCGGAGTTGAACCGGTTATGTTCTCTAGCAACATGCCAAGCGCTATTTTACCCTGTCAGGTTGTGTCGTTGCAGGTAATTACGAGGGTGTCTTGCGAGTGGATCAGCTGTCGCGAAAATAGTGATCCGTGGCCAGCATCGTCCCGTAAAATTCTGCACTTATACCTCACAGTGCGTTGCGCACTCCGGACGTTTTATGACTGCACAGGTCGTCCAGAATCTCAAATCGGTTTTCGCAGATGCTAATCGGCTGGATCCCGGGCAACTGGCCGACATCTACCATCCTGACATTGTCTTTAGTGACCCGATACACACTCTGGAGGGTCTGGAGGCTGTGAGCGGTTATTTCGCAAAGATGTACCAAAACGTCAGTAGCTGTCAGTTCGACTACATCGACGAAATGATAATGGACAGCAAGGCAAGTCTCAGGTGGGAAATGCGCTTGAAGCACCCCAGGCTCGATGGCGGCAGCGAGATCGTGGTAGCGGGCGCATCGTTTCTGCGCTTTGATGGGAAAATTACACACCACGACGATTACTATGATCTGGGCGCTATGCTGTACGAGCACATTGCGGTGCTCGGCACGGGGGTTCGGTACGTTAAAGGGCGCCTGCGCTAACCCAACCTGTGTGGATTTGAAATGATTGAAAATAAAAAAATCTGGCTGATCGGGGCGGGATCAGGAATCGGGCGAGAGCTTGCGCTGAAGCTGGCTGCTTCTGGAAACACTGTAGTGATCAGCGGCCGTAAACTGGACAGCCTTCAATCGGTGGTAACAGACTTCAATGCGATGCAAAGCGCCGCTGGTGTCGCGCCGGATAGCCCCGGCAAGCTGGTACCGTATGCCTGCGATGTCACCGACGACAAGCAAACGGCCAATGTTGCGCTTGAGATCAATGCCATGGTCGGTAACCTGGAGATGCTGATCTTCTGTGCCGGTCGTTGTGAGTATGTGGAGGATGCCGAGCTTTCCACTGATCTATTCAGGCGGGTTTATGATGTTAATGTTTTTGGCATGGTTAACGCCGTCGCAGCAGTGCTGCCAGCCATGAAAGCTATGCAGGGAAAC
>CALLLY010000303.1 GCA_938008205.1 uncultured Granulosicoccaceae bacterium | reverse complement strand
CCATGAAGTCGTTCAGCCAGCTTTACCAGACACTCGATCAGACAACCTCCACCAACGCCAAAGTTGCCGCAATGCAGGCTTACTTTGACAACGCGCAAGCGGCAGATGCTGCATGGGCCGTTTATTTTTTATCCGGCAGGCGGCTCAAACGGTTAATCGGCGCCAGTGTACTGCGCCGCTGGCTTGCCGAGTGCAGCGACTTACCACAATGGCTGGTTGAAGAGTGTTATGCCAACGTGGGAGATCTTGCAGAAACCATTGCACTACTTGTTGCCAGCGCTTCAAACGCACAACTCCAGGGCACGCTTGCGCAGTTCGTCAATGATTTGCAGGCATTGGCGGGTGCGACCGAACAGCAACAACAATCCACCGTTACTCAGTGGTGGCAAACTCAGGACTACGCTACCTGCTTCATCACCAATAAACTATTAACTGGTGGACTTCGTGTGGGGGTATCGCAATTGTTACTGGCGCGTGCTGTAGCAGCGCATGCCGGTTTACCCAGAGCCGTGATATTGCATCGGCTCATGGGCGACTGGACACCTGATGAAAATTTCTGGCAGGGGCTCATCAGTGAAGACGACGGCAGTACCGATATTTCACGGCCTTATCCTTTCTGTTTAGCCTCGCCGTTAGAAGACTCACCCGACTCACTTGGCGATTGCAATCAATGGCAGGCAGAGTGGAAATGGGATGGCATTCGTGCACAACTTATCAAACGCGATGAACAGGTATTTTTATGGTCACGCGGTGAAGAACTGATAACCACGCGGTTTCCGGAAGTATCAAACGCTGCACAACTGTTGCCCAACGGTACCGTACTGGATGGCGAAGTGCTGCCATGGAATAAAAACGGTGTTATGCCATTTACCGAGCTGCAAAGAAGAATCGGCCGAAAAACAGTGGGCAAAAAGCTGCTGACAGATGTGCCGTGCGTGTTCCTTGGTTATGACTGCATGGAACATAACGCGCAAGATATACGCGAACAACCACTCCACAAAAGAAGGATCATTCTTGAACAACTGATCACTACCGCACAACATGATAACGACGGCCATACCTGCGCCCTGAAGCTGTCTGAATCTATACCGGCAGAGAACTGGCGGGCCCTTGCAGAACTGCGTACCCAGTCCAGACAACGACTGGTCGAGGGCATGATGCTTAAGCACCGCGACGCGCCATTTCATACCGGCCGCAAGCGCGGGCAGTACTGGAAATGGAAAATAGATCCTTACACAATAGACGCCGTCATGATGTATGCACAAGCCGGACACGGCAAACGATCCAACCTGTATACCGACTATACCTTCGGTGTCTGGGATGGTGACACGCTGGTGCCGGTGGCAAAAGCCTATTCAGGCCTCGACAACAAAGAGATTGCAGCACTGGATAAATGGATCAGAAAAAATACCATTGAAAAATTCGGTCCGGTACGCTCGGTAAATACCGAGCAGGTGTTTGAACTGGCATTTGAAGGTATCAACGAATCCTCCAGACATAAGTCGGGCATTGCAGTACGGTTCCCTAGAATTGCGCGGTGGCGGCAGGACCTGCAACCGAAAGATGCAGACACACTGGCACAAGTTAAAAGCCTCATCACTGTGGTGGAGAGTTAACCCTTGCCAGACAAAATCACCGGTACGATATATCCTGCGCGCCCGGGTGACTTAACCGCGCAGTTACGAAAAAAGCGTAGAAAAAGCACCCCTCAAAAACCTAAGCCGACCACAACGCCCGCTGCAGAACCGGTGGCGCATAAAGCCACCGCCAGTATCGAAGAATCAGTGAACCGCACTGAAGCATGGTTTAGCAGCAACAACTGGCAGGTTTTCGACTTTCAACGCAATGCATGGCAAGCCTGGCACAGTGGGCAATCAGGACTTATACATTCCCCTACCGGCAGTGGTAAAACACTGGCTGCATGGCTGGGCCCTGTGCAGGCCGCCCTGACTAATGCCAAGGCACCGCAAGGGTTACGGGTATTATGGATTACCCCGCTCAGAGCTCTGGCGGCAGATACCTGCGAACAGTTACAAGCATCCGCCAATGCTCACAATGCTGCTATACGTGTTGAAACACGCACCGGCGACACGTCAGCTAAAAAACGCAGCGATCAGCGCAGCAAGCCACCATTTGCACTGATCACTACTCCTGAAAGTCTGTCTGTAATGCTTAGCTATACCGAGGGTGAAAAAGGTTTTACCAGACTGGATACAGTTATTGTCGATGAATGGCATGAGCTCATCGGTACTAAACGCGGCGTGCAACTGCAGCTGTGTCTGGCCAGATTAAGATCACTGAATAACAACCTTAAAACCTGGGGCGTCTCTGCAACGCTTGCCAATCTGCCTCAGGCAATGCAAACACTTATCGGTGTAAAGAACAAAGGCTCATTGATAAAAGGGGTAACCCCGAAAACAGTGACTATCGATACGATTCTGCCAACCGGCGAGCAACACTTTCGATGGTCGGGACATTTGGGGCTGCAACTGGTTGAACCAGTTGCCCGCGTCATCAACAACGCTAACACCACCCTCGTGTTCACTAACACACGTGCACAGGCAGAGCTGTGGTTTCAGGCGCTGCTGGAACACAATAAAGACTGGAAAAACAATATAGCTCTGCATCATGGCTCTCTTGATCTGGAGCTTCGGCAACACATTGAAAGTCGTCTGCGGCAGGGCGATATCCGCTGTGTGGTGTGTACATC
>CALLLY010000302.1 GCA_938008205.1 uncultured Granulosicoccaceae bacterium | reverse complement strand
GTAGACCAGACAGAAGGTTCATCGTTTGCGCAGGCAAAAACCCATAGATCTTTATGGATGCTCTGTGCGATCCACTTTTTCTCATTTGCAAGCTTAACGACTATTCCAACCCATGCCGTACCCCATGCGATTGACAGTGGCCTGCCGGTCACTGCCGCCGCATTTATTTTAACGATTATTGCTTTTAGCAGTATATTCGGTCGCCTGATTATCGGTTCAACGGTTGATAATCTGGGCGGGTTAAAATCATACACGCTATGCCTTGCACTTCTGGTGTTGAGCTTATCGGCATTAGTGATCATTGAGAATCCACGGTATTTATATGCGTTTGCCGTCGTCTACGGGTTTGCTCATGGTGGATTGTTTACTGTCATATCGCCGATAGTTGCTGAGTTATTCGGCATGCGGGAGCACGGTAAGATCTTTGGGCTGGTTGTGTTCTTTGGCACTATTGGTGGCTCTTCTATGCCGATTGTGACTGGCAAAGTCTTCGATCTTCAGGGCAGTTATACATTTGCGTTTATGGCCTTGACCGCACTGGCAATCATGAGTCTGGTTCTGTCGCTGGTACTGCAGAAACACCAGGTGGATCAGAAGTCAGTGTCTGAATAATTCACCATTAACTATTTCAAGCTGCACATCGGCTATCGCGTCTGCATCTCTTTGATCATGAGTCACCATGATAATCGTGGAATTTTGTTTGCGCGCCAGGGCTTTTACCAATGCCAGCATTTCGGTGCGCGTTTGAGGGTCGAGCGCACTGAAGGGTTCGTCAAGCAGAACGATGCCTTTTTTACGCAAAGAAACCCGTGCTATGGCAACACGTTGCTGTTGTCCACCGGATAAGGTTGATGCGCGTTGATAGGTTTGATTCGCAAGTCCGACATCAGCAAGCGCTTGTATCGCGTTGTCTACGTCGGCGCCACGTTTGGGTAGCGATGGATTAATGCCAACCAGCACGTTGTCGAGGGCGGTTCGATGCTCAAACAGATTATTACGCTGAAAAACACTGGTGACTGGTCGCTGTTTTGGGGGGAGGTGTGTAAATACCTGATCACACCAGGTCATCTCGCCGGAGACAGGGCGCTGAAAGCCGGCAATTAAATCCAGCAGGGTTGACTTACCACTGCCTGAGCGTCCGTGTACCGTGGCAATCTCACCACGGCTAAGTGTTAGCGAAAAGCGGTAGGGTGAAGCCTGCGGCTCGTAGCTGAACACAATATGATCAACTTTCAGCATGGTCTCGTCTGAATAGTTTTGGCAATACTAGAAAAACAGCCAGGGTTAGCATCAGCATATATAAGGCAATACCTGCAGCTTCCGTGGTTCTGTAAGAGCCCATTTTCTGGTATAGCAACCAGGGCAGTGTGGCAAAGTCCTGACTGCCGAATAAGGCAATAATGCCAAGATCTCCCAGTGACATGCAAAAGGCAATACTCGCTACGTAAATCAGTTCGTTACGCAGCAGAGCAGACTCAACAATGCGCCAGCGCGAAAAGCCTGAGACACTTAGCGAATGCGCCAGCCTGTCGTATTTATTGGCAGCCTTCACTGCCGCAGGTGTCAGGGTAACCAATGCAAACGGCAAGACCATCAGTACATTTGCTGTGACAAGTGCGGTTGTTGCCCAGTAAACGTTGGCTCCACCATATTGGCGTGCAATGAGAAAGAACCCGAAACCCAGCACCAGCGCGGGCACAGCGAGATACAATGTTGCTGAAAAGCTGATAAAGCGGGAGAGCCATTGGCAAACCGGATACTTACCGAGTCGCCGAGGTGTCGCGAGCGTTGTATAACTTACGGTGAGTGCGACACTTAACAACAGTACGGTTACCGTCGAGAGCATTGCCACAGACAGACTGGTTAGTGCCGCCTGTTTAAACTGAGGATCCATCAGAATTGTGAGCAGGTTAGCTTTCCAGCCATCGTAGAAAATAGCGGCTAACGGTAATATAAATGCGCTGCCCGCCATGATAATAATCGCTGCTTGAATCACCTGTAGTGAAGATGGATCTCTGTGTCGAAACAGGCTTTTAGCAGGGGCCGAGATAGATTGGTCAAATGATTTGGTGGTCGTGTGCAGTGCAACCAGGGCTGCACAAATCATCAGCTGAGCCAGCGCCAGTCCAAGTGCACGCCCGAGATTGAAGTCGAGTTTAATAGCTTCGTAGATAGAGACCTCCAAGGTATTAAATTTTGGCGAGCCACCTAATATCAACACGATTGCAAATGAAGTGAAGCACAACAAAAAAATAGTGGTTGAAAGCCCGGGGATGCCGGGGGCTAATGCCGGCCATTCAATAAGTTTGAATCTTTGTGTTGCTGTTAAACCGAGTTCTTTGCTCAGCTTGTGTTGTTCAGCAGGGATAGATTCGAGCCGGGTGAGAAGGTTTCTTGCGGCAAAAGACGCGTTAAAGTAGCAGTGCGCGATCAAAATACCGGTTAACCCGTAGAGCCATGATTCTGGTGGTATGGAGAACAGCTTGTGTAGTAGTTGGTTCAGCCAGCCGCTTCTGCCTAGTACCGTCACAAGACCCAGTACAACCACCAGAGTGGGTAACACCAGGGCAGAGGACAGCAACGCTATGAATAGACTGCGTCCGGGAAACTGCGTTTGGTGGCTCAGCGCCCATGCCAGTGCGCACCCTACCA
>CALLLY010000301.1 GCA_938008205.1 uncultured Granulosicoccaceae bacterium | reverse complement strand
ACTAGTCCGAAATGATCTATCACAATGTTGCTATGGTTTGCGGTTAGGTGTGGTAGCACCGTCGGCAGCCTGCCGGCCTCGCAATGCAACTCGATATGCCAGTCCTGACTTTCAGCCAGATTCAAAAGTGTTCGCCACTTGCTGTGGTCAAACGTCTCGGGGCTTCTATACAGGTTAAGTCGCAACCCAATTACCCCCTGGCTACTCATACGTTCAAGTTCCGTGATGGTAGGCGGAGAATCAGGATCCAGCACTGCGACCCCTTTAAAGTGCAGCGTGTTGCGCTTCCCCAGTTCGGCAAGTGTATCAAGAAGGTATCGATTATTTGTGCCAAGAAAGCTTGGCTGAACCAGCAGTGCGCCATCCAGATTGTGAGCTTCCAGTAGCTGGCACAGGTGTTCCGGTAACGCATCGTATTCCGGCGTGTATCGACGATTTTGCACCATCGGCAGGTCAGCTCGAAAGACGTGGCAGTGCCCGTCATACCGGCCGTGTGGTCGCCTCATCAAAAATTTATCACCGCAACAGTTCATTGATCCTCCTTGACATCTATGGTTCTATATAGAACTATTGGTGTCAAGAGCAACACCAGCGGAATGGTGTCGGAACAAGAGGAATTAAAAGAATTGCAGTCGATTGACATGTCAGGCGATGATCGACTTCCGGTCTATCAACGATTGGCGGATGCACTACGCCAGCTCATAACCGATGGCGAACTCAAGCCGGGAGATCGAGCGCCTTCCGAAAACTCCCTTGCCGAAGAGTTCCGGTTGGCCCCGGGGACAGTTCGCAGCGCACTTGATGTGCTGGTGGCAGAACGGGTGCTCGAGCGATTTCAGGGCAAAGGTACCTTTGTACGCAAGCCAAGCTTTGATACCTCACTGTTTCGATTTTTTCGCTTTCGCAATAGCAAAGGAGAGATCGCTGTTCCTGAAAGCCGCATCCTCCGCCGACAGGTTGAGCCCATGCCCGGACACGTGGCGGCCGCGCTGGAATTGCCTAAGGGCTCCGAAGGTGTGTCACTGTCACGCTTACGTTTGCATGCAGGCACTCCTGTTCTCAGCGAGGAAATCTGGCTGGATTACAAACGGTTTAAAACATTCGCGACCATGCCGCTCGAGCAAATTGGCGATTTGCTGTACCCGGTGTACGACAAAATGTGCAATCAGTTGGTTGCGCGTGCAGATGAGACCCTCACGGTTGAGTCTGCCAAAGTGAAGATTTCCAGATTGCTTCGAGTTGAGAAAGGTGCGCCCATTATCGTTATCGAACGGGTCGCAAAAGGGTATGACAACAAACCCATCGAGTGGCGTCGTTCACGAGGTCGGGCAGATCAATTTTCTTATCACACTGAAATCCGCTGATGCGGTACCCCTGGAGGATACTATGAAACTATTTAAGACCATTGCAGCTACTGCGTTATTGTCACTCGGTGTAAACGGCAATGTCGCGGCGCAAGCCATCGAGGTACGGATTGCGAGCCATGTCTCCGAGTTTTCCCCGCTGCATGCACAGTCGCAGCTGTTTGCTGCCGAAGTAGAAAAACGCCTGCCCGGACAGTTTGAATTTAAGCTTTTCCCTGGTGGTCAGCTAGGCAAAGAAAATGACTTAATGACCAACGTGCAGGCAGGCTCGCTGGAAATGATTAATGTCGCATCAGGTGTGATGAAACTTGATGGCAAGCTCGGTGTGTTCGATCTACCGTGGCTGTTTTCCGATAGGGCACATGTTCAACGCGCCATGAGCGGCGGACTGGAAGATGCAATCCGTTCACGCATAGAAGAGGTAGGCAACGTTCATGTGGTCGGTGTTTACGAAAATGGATTTCGACATGTTATCAATTCAAAGCGCGCTGTGGCTGAACCGTTTGATCTTGAAGGGTTAAAGATTCGCATTTCAGGTGGCAAGTTCCGACAAGGTGTGTTTCAGCAGATGGGGGCAACACCGCAAAAGGTTTCCTGGGGCGAGACTTTCACCGCGCTGCAGTCTGGTGTAGTGGACGGTGCTGAGGCAGCCACTTATGGTTTCTATGAGCAAAAACATTTTGAAGTGGCAAATCATTTGTCACTCACCAGCCATGTTTATACGCCTTCTTTTCTGCTGGCCTCGAAAACATTTATGGACAGTCTTTCTGATGAACAGCGTAGCGTTCTGATCGACGTCGGTCGTGGTATCACTGAACAAGCCTATGAAGTCTCTGCGGAGCTGGAGGCAAAATACTTCGAGGAAATGAAAGGCAAACTCAGCATCAATGAAGTTGATCTTGAGGCATTTCAAAAAGCGACCGCAGCGAGCTACGATGATTACAGTGGCAAGCATGGTAGCGACTATCTGGATATGGTTCGCGCCGCCTCAGGCAATTAGGCTGTTTTGAAAAGGGCACGGTAGTGCGCCGTCTGCTTAAGTGGATTGATACACTTGCCGAGGTCACCGCAGTATTGGCATTTGCGGTGTCTTCGGTATTTATCTTTCTGAATGTACTTAATAGATACCTGGTGTTGGGTATTTTCAGAGATCTGGCAAAAACGAACGAAGCGCTGCGTCCTGCCTATTTCGCTGTCCGGGACGCGCTGGGGAATATCGTTGTCACCGCTGATGAAGTACCGGGTCTGCTGCTGGTGTGGGTCGCGTTTTTAGGGGCCTACATAGCACTACGCAAAGAAGGGCATATTGCATTCGATCTGTTGGTTGACAAGCTCTCTGGTATACAACGAAAGTGTGTTGACGTTTTAAATGCTACCTTGATTTCGGGTTTTTTATTGTTGTTGCTGTGGCAGTCGGTTCGAATGATTCGAGTCTCCGGGCGCACTGAAATTGAAACTGCAGAAATCGCTCAGGGGTGGTTTATGTTGGTAATGCCAATTGCCGCGATGCTGTTGCTGCTTGCTGTACTGTACCGGCTCTATGATCAGCTTCGCGCTGATAGTGAGAAGGGGTAGGGCAACATATGGCGTGGGTCGTTGTGCTGCTGTTGTTTGGCCTGATCGCTCTGGGCATGCCGATCGGCTTTGCGCTGATGATTTCAGCATCTATCGCCATGGCGTTGAGTGGGATCGATCTGATCATGGCCCCCATCCAGCTCTTTTCCGGTGTTAACAAAGTGGTGTTGCTCGCCATACCGCTGTTTATATTTATGGGCGAGCTAATGGGGGCGACCTCAATCTCGGATCGCATCATAGGCCTGGCCCGTGCGCTGGTCGGGTGGATGCGTGGTGGTCTGGCGCACGTGAATGTAGTGACATCAATGTTTATGGCGGAAATGTCCGGCTCCGCGGTTGCTGATGCAGCAGTAATGTCAAAGATTTTTGTGCCATCGATGGAAAAGCAGGGGTACCCGAAGTCGTTTGCTGCATCAGTAACGGCTACCAGTGCAACGCTTGGCATTATCATTCCACCTTCAATTCCCATGGTGCTCTACGGGGTAACAACAAACACGTCGATAAAGGATCTGTTTATCGCAGGGATCATACCCGGGTTAATTCTCGGTATAGCCTTTATGATCACCAGCTATATCTTCGCACGTCGTGAAGGGCACCCCATAGACGAACGTTTTGAGCTGTCGCGACTTGGCAGCGCCTTCGTTGCTGCCATAGTGCCACTGCTTATTCCGGTTTTAGTTGTGGGTGGGTTAATT
The DNA here is from genome assembly GCA_938008205.1 of uncultured Granulosicoccaceae bacterium. Lineage (GTDB taxonomy): Bacteria > Pseudomonadota > Gammaproteobacteria > Granulosicoccales > Granulosicoccaceae. The sequence goes on along the minus strand of CALLLY010000301.1, from coordinate 2,492 downwards.
GGAGGTTTTGTTACGCCAACCGAAGCTTCAGTACTCGGCGTGGCAGCAGCGTTAATTTATGGCTGGGTGATTAGACGAGACTTAAACATAAAGTCTGTCTATCAATTGGCAGCTACTACCGTGCGTCAGACTTCAGTGGTAATGATGATAATTGCTGGCTCTGCAGTTCTGGGTCAGTTTTTAGCCAACGAGCAAATTCCACAACAGATCGCACAGGCACTTGGCGGAATTACCGATAGTTTTGTCATGCGGATGCTATTGATCAATGTCTTTTTATTGCTATTGGGAATGTTTCTGCACGCTTCCGCTGCAATCATAGTCGTTGTGCCGATGCTATTGCCACTGAGTCAGGAGATGGGCATACATCCGGTGCATTTTGGCGTAATCGTGTGTCTCAACCTTGGTATCGGGCAGCAGACTCCACCGGTCGCCTCGGTATTGCTAACGGTGTGTTCCGCCACCGGCCTGCGAATTGAGCAGGTTATGGGATACTGCAAATGGTTTATTCTGGCGATGTTTGTGACGCTCCTGGTGGTTAGTTTTCTGCCGGCAACTGCGTTAACGCTGCTGACGGTCTGAATACCAGGCTGTTCTAACTTGTTGCCAGTAATCAGGGAAGGCATCCTGGCTCGCCTGCCATCAACTTGACCGCGCAGCACTTAAAGCTGCATCCAGTCCTTCTGCAACTTTTTCAACATCTTCAAGTGATAAACACATCGGCGGTACCATTCGCAGACACGATTGATAGGGTCCCGACTTTGACAGAATCAGTCCTTGCTCCCGGCATTTTTCGAATACCGCAGACGTAGTTTCCCTGTCTGGCGCTTTGCTGTCTCTGTCTTTAACAAACTCTATCGCAAGCATCAGCCCGCGACCACGCACATCACCTATAGCAGCATGCCGTGTCTGCAGGTCTTTAAGTTTTGCAAGCAGAGCAGCACCTGTAACGCGAGCGTTTTCCTGTGTTTTTTCTTCTTTAATCACCTGCAGCACTGCTCTGCCAGCTGCACAGCTGGTCGGGTTAGCGCCATAAGTGTGAAACAAAAATCGCTCTGCCATAGGTGCCGCTATGTGCTTCCTGGCGACAACAGCACCAAGTGGAAAGCCGTTACCGATTCCCTTGGCCATCACGATAATGTCCGGTACGACGCCATCTGCCTCAAACCCCCACATGTGGTCACCGGTTCGTCCGAAACCCGATTGCACTTCATCGGCTATGTACAGACCACCGGCAGCGCGAACCCTTTCCGCCGCACCGCTCATGTAACCCGGTGGCATTTCAATGATTCCGCCATAGCCCTGTACACTTTCCACCACAATGCCCGCTATGTTGCCGGTGGTAGAAGTAGCGATAGTGCGGTCAATCTCGTCAAGATAGGGTTGGGTACCTTCACCGAATATTCCACGGTACTGGTTTGGTTCGGCCACAAAAGCAACGTTACCCGGCATGCCGGGGTGTCGCCAGCCTGCAATACCGGTTATCGACTGTGCTGCTGCAGTAGGGCCATGATAACCGGTGCGCAGCGCCAGAAGATCCAGATTCCCTGTATAGGTTCTTGCCATTGCCATTGCCAGATCAATGGCTTCAGCACCGGAATTGGTAAAGTGCGTTACCCATTCAGTACCCGCGGGCAGGGTGGCTGCCAGCTCTTCAGCCAGGTGCGCAGGTGTCGGGTGGTAGAACATCGTGGTGCAATGCGTGAGCTCCTGTGCCTGTGCCATTGCTGCACTAACCACTTTCGGGTGTGCATGACCGACGGACACACACACGTTCATGCCAAGCAGATCAATAAACCGGTTGCCGTCTGCATCCCACAGGTATTGCATAGAACCGCGTTTAAACACCATGGGCTCTTCGAACGGCACAAATTTAGACTGAGAGGCCGCATAGAATTGATTGCGTCTTTTAGCGGTGGCCTTAACTGACCAATCGGTTTCCAGTGCGTCTAATTTGTCCAAGTGATGTGTACCTTTGTCAGTCAGGATTTTAAACGTGTGTTATCAGGGTCGAACGGGACAGTGTTTAAAATAGTAGCGCCGTAAGACCGGCCAAGTATTTTTACCGACAAATGATCCTGAGTTACCGGCTCACGCAAATACGCCAGCGCCAGTGATTTATTGCAACGGTGCCCGTAACCACCCGAGGTGACGATGCCAATGGTGCTGTTGCCTTGCAGCACCGGGTGTGAGTAAAACGGATCGACGTCTTCACACTGTACTTCAAGCAACACCATGGTCCATGGGCTGGCGGATTGTCTATCCAGCATTGCCTGTTTACCCGTGAAATCTCGTTGGTCAGTATGGATTAGCCGGTCCAGTCCCGCCTCAAACGGCGTACGCTCAGTGGTAAGGTCTGCCCCCCAGCCTCGATATCCTTTTTCAAGGCGCATACTATTGGCGGCAAACGCACCGTAGTACCCCAGGTTGTGGTTTTTGCCCGCGTTTTCCAACAACTGAAATACGCTGCAGGCATGCTCTGCTGGCAGATGCAA
>CALLLY010000300.1 GCA_938008205.1 uncultured Granulosicoccaceae bacterium | reverse complement strand
CGCCAGCGACGAAATCGGTGGCCAGCTAAATATGGCCAAAGTGATTCCCGGTAAAGAAGAGTTCCATGAAACCGTGCGCTACTTTACCCGGCAGCTGACTCTGACGGGTGTTAACGTAAAATTAAACACTCAGGTGACTGCGGCGGATCTACAGGGCTTCGATGAAGTGATCGTAGCAACCGGTGTCACACCGCGTGACCCGGCCATACCAGGGCAGGATCATCCTTCGGTACTAAGTTATATCGATGTGCTTCGGCATAAAAAAGCGGTGGGTCAGCGTGTTGCCATTATTGGCGCCGGCGGCATTGGATTTGATGTTGCCGAGTATCTGGTGACCAATGGTGAATCAGTCACCGAAGATCTGCAGGCATGGCTCGATGAGTGGGGAGTCGTTAGCCCTGCTGAGGCGCGAGGAGGCCTGCAAACTGCGCCCAATCCCGCTGTGCAACACGAGTCAAATCGGGAGGTCTACCTGATGCAGCGGTCTGTGGGTAAGCTTGGTGCCAAACTGGGAAAAACCACGGGCTGGATTCACCGGCTAACGCTGCGTAAAGCCGGTGTAAAGATGTTTGGCGGTCTCAGTTATGAAGAGGTCAACGCAAACGGACTTCGTGTGCGCTACGAAGATAATGGCCACTCCGAACTGATCGAGGTGGACAACGTTATATTATGTGCAGGGCAGCTACCGCGTCGTGACCTTTACGACGAACTCACCGCCAGTGGAAACATGCCAGTGCATTTAATTGGTGGCGCTGATAAAGCTGCCGAGCTCGATGCAAAACGTGCGATCAATCAGGGTACCCGGCTCGCAGCTTCTCTATAACCTATTCGCAAAGGCAAATCTGCATGACTAATCCCGCACCTTCAGATGCACAACAACGTCGATCTCAACCGGCCATAGTCTGCTATCAGGTAAATCAGCTGCCAGCGTTCGATCCTTCTTTGTATGCGCAAGCCAGAGACTCGTTAACCAAAATAGATGAGGTCATTGTAGCCCCGCGTGATGCGGCAACCTTTACCGTTAAAGCCGGGCAGTTCTTTCGAATTGTGAGTGTTGAGGGGTCGCAGGTCGGTGATTTGAATCTATGGAATGCTCATGATCTTAATGAACGATTTTTCAGCGGCAAAACCAGACAGCTGCACGCGACTCATGTCAGCACCGGTGATCGTTTGTGGAGCAATCTGCCATCAATGCGGCCGCTGGCAACTATCACGCACGATACACTGGACTGGTATGGCTTTGATGAAGACGGCGGTGGTGTACACGATGTTATTGGTACGCGCTGCGATCCGTACACCAACTACCAGTTAAATGGCGTAGATTATCATTACTGTTGCCATTCCAATTTAACTCGCGCGCTGGCGGCGCACACGCAAACCAGTCTGGTGGAAGCAGAGCCGCATATTCATGATGTGCTTAATGTGTTCATGTGTACCGGGTTTACGCTGGATACTCATCAGTACTTTATGAAAGCGAGTCCGGTCAGGCCGGGAGACTATCTGGAGATGTTTGCCGAAATTGATCTGCTGGGAGCTTTGTCAGCGTGCCCTGGAGGTAACTGTGGTAGCAGTCACTCTGATGATTCCACACCGTGTTATCCGCTGGTGGTTGAGGTTTATGAGTCAGCAGAGGGAACCTTGCAGGGGTGGCAGTCGCCTGCCATCAATGGCTACGATAAAACTCATGGCGTGTAACCGCATCATCCGATCAATTGCGTCAGACGCCTATCACTATAGTTCTCAAACCGATCAGTTGGCAGATTTAGCCAGTCACTCAATACACAGCTATAAAGCGCACGATAATCCATGGAGTGCTGTAAGTCACCATCTTCCAGTTGCCCAAGGTCCGGGTGCTCACCATATAAGCCCCCGTTGAGGTTGCCACCGGCTATAAAGTGTGCGGCAGCAGTACCGTGGTCTGTGCCGCCGCTGCGGTTTTCACTGGCACGCCTGCCGAACTCGGAATAGGTAATAAGCAGAGTATTTTGCCATTCACCGGACTTGATCAGTTCTTTACGCAGCCCGCTGATGGCACTGGCTGCCTGTTTCAACAGGCCATTATGGCGGTTAAGTTGGTTTTCGTGTGTGTCAAACCCGCCAAGGCTGATCTTGATCACAGGGACATCGATACCGGCGTTAATAATATTTACCGCATGAGTCATTTGTTTCGACAGCGCTCCTCCGGGAATATTTACACGTTTGCGTAAGCCGGTCATTTTCGTTGACAGCCGATCAAGTGAAGTTTGCAGCACCTTTGCATTATCGAGCAGTATCGCCATAGCGGTGTTGTTACTTGTCGCCGTTGTAATCTGCGGGGTGCTCAGGTTGGTATATTGATCTGCGGTACTCATAGACAACCAGTTGCCTTGTGCATTTGAAAATATGCCCATCCCGCCACCCAGCGCAATACCATGAGCGTCCAGTTCAGTACTGGCGTAAGCGTGCTCAACATCATGTGTTGACCATCCACTGCGTTGTGAGCGATTACCATCGCCGCCAGTCTCCCATAGTGCAATCGATTTAAAATGAGATCGGTTTGGCGCCGGGTATCCCAGGCCGTGGACTGCGGCCAACTCCCCGTTGTCCCAAAGCGGCATAATATCGCTCAGGCCGTTATGCAGGGCAAAGTCGTCATTGAGGTTAACCAGTTTTTTGGCCGACAACCCGATAGTGGGGCGCAAACGGTAGTAACGATCATCAGAGTACGGGACCAGCGTGTTTAATCCGTCATTAGCGCCGGCAAGCTCCAGCAAGATGACTCTGCGGCCATTAAAACTGCCAGCTCGACTCTCTGCGAACGGCAGCAACGGCAGCAGTGCAGCGGTGCCGGCCAATTGTAAGAGCGTTCTTCTGTTCATCATGGATGGCATATTCCGAAATTGGGTTTAATGCAACTGGTATGGCAGGTGTGTAAGCACATCGGTGAGTTTGTCAGAACTGATATCGTTGTTGCCCGACAATAACAGCTGGCTGATTGTGTTGACGTTTGAACGTTTGCGTAAATCGGTAAGATCCTGCTGGTATTGCGAACTTGTCCGCCCGATCGCAACAGGAAGCGTTGCAGACAATGAAGTCTTCATCATTGCCGGTGCTGATTGGTAGGCCGAGGGTTTAATGATGATTTCCATTGGTGGATTTGCGGCTTGCGTAAACTGTGTTGCCAGTGTGTCTATTTGGTCGATGTGTGGCTGCCATGTCGAATAATGGTTGAATATTTTTTGTCTGCGAAGCTTCTTTGTATCAGCACTTTTATCATAGAAATCCGCTGCCAATGTGATCAGTGTATCTACCAGCTGATTGTCTTCATCCCCAAGCTGTTTGTAACTGCACTGTTGTTGATAATCGGACTTAATACGCAGTGACCACCGCTTTTGTATGACTGATTTACCGCCGCACTCCGGCCACTGCACGAAACAGTCGGGCCAGCAGTCGTTTTCAAGTAGTGTTAAATGGTACCCACCGGTGCTGGTGTCGTGATGAAAACCTGCGCTGAGCGAGTGCCATGTGCGATCACCCAATGCAACATCGGTTAGATAGAATTTTATTGATGGTCGATTGCCTTTGTTCGGAGGTTGTACACTGCGCAAATAAACTCCACTGGCGGAGAACGGGCTGTCGGCAGTTTCGGTCGTGATCGTTGGTTGATTTGATTCTGCGCTGCTGAGTGTTAATTTTCCGTTGCATAGCATAGTTCCGCCCGTGGATCGCTTTCTTCGTGGACACTCGTTGGTTTGCAAGCCGTTAGCTGCACTATAGAAACGCTGATTGAACGATGCGCTGTCTATGTACAGATTTCTGTCAGCGCCCTGGCTCTGGCCGTCATTGAGGTATTCGATTTCGATAGTGTCAAATCGATGGGCTGGTTTCGGCAGTGAAAAGTGAACATCACGCCACGGAAGGTTATTCAAACCGCCGGCTCTGCCGAATCTTTTGGTGTTTCTGCCCCCGGGCAGTGACTGCTTGCCAGATGTCCAAACGATTCTATCATCCGTAAACAGGTTGACTTGATATTTTACTGGTTCGTCAAATTCTTCTGATGCCATTTTAATCATTAAGGTGGCTAGCGAATCAGCGGCGTTCGAGTCGCCAGCTGCCAATGCAGTCATGGTGTTATCCGTCATCATCGCGTTAGAGCAGTCGTGACAATGGCTATTAAAAGATTTTAACCACTCAAGTCGATTCAGTAATCGACTTGGCGTAATCCACGCCTCGCCCCCAGGCCAGCCAGCGACATTGGGTGGCTCGAACAATTCCTGTCCGAGTTCCTTGAGTTCTTCAGATAGTGTTTGCCAGTTGACCGGAACAATACCAGTGGATCGTATGGTTCCAATGGTTAATGAAACCGGAGATCGGATCAGGTTGTTTCGGTTGGCAGTGTCCCAGAATTCGTCACTCAACAATATCGATTTGTATAGTGCAGTTATTTCATAGTTGGAGTTGCGAAAAATACTGGCAGGCCCTTCAATTTGTTTGTCGGTCGGTGCCTCATGACTGATCATTTCGTTCCAGAACTTTGTTGCAATGAATTTGGCTGCTGCCGGTTGCTTTAAAATCAGATCAACAACATCGTCTCCATGAAA
>CALLLY010000299.1 GCA_938008205.1 uncultured Granulosicoccaceae bacterium | reverse complement strand
GCAAGCAGCCATGTTTTCTGGAAGAGCAGCCAGGCCAACAGCAGGCAAAGGGTAATAACTGCTGCAGAGCGCAATGCCAGTACGGCAGCACTTTGTAGATGTGGGTTTTGCGTATCGGGTTGAGCGATTGATCTGGCCATTGACAGTTCCTTTGTGTGTGAAATGTCAGGCTACAACAGGGGTTGTCTACAGATTACCCGTAGGTTTACTCAAATTAACATTCCGACTACCTACTTTATCGCGCAGTGCGGGTACTGCCAGAGGTTCAGTGCTGGTTAGCGGTGCTTTCGGCGGCTTTTGCTGCGTTACCATTGGGGCCGGAAATTTCTGTTGCGGCCGAATCGCTAACCAGCCAGGGCTCGTTGTTAGCCCTTAACATCGCTTCCATACGGTTTTTCACATTGAGTTTGCGCAGAATCGAAGCGACGTGATTTTCTACTGTACGTTGTGAGCGTGACAGATTCTCGGAGATCTCCTTGTTGCTCATACCTTCTACTACCAGCGGAAAAATCTGTTGCTCTTTGGCGGTAAAGCCTGCCGGATGTTGTCTCGACTGCCGGCGTGGCCCACGCCTGCCGAGGTTGATCTGTTTATCCAGCCCGTAGTCTTGTGCGAGAGATTTCAGTTTTTGCAGTGTGCCATTGGCTCTGCATGCCAGAAGCAGGTCCATAGCGGTTGCAAAGTGATTGCCCGCCTGATCTTTTGGGCACTGCATTAAGGTGACTGCCGCTCTAAACGGGCTGCCCTTATCGATCCATGCCTGACTCGCTGCCAGATAATCCTGTTCCATTTCCAGTTTAAAGGGAAGAGGGAGCGTTTTGTCTTTTGGGAGGTTAACCGGTATGCCATATCTGTGCATCCATATCGCATGGTCAGCACCACGCCATGTCCAGTGCGGGATTAACGACACTTCCTGCAATGACTTCAAATGAGATTTGGCGAGTTCAGAATTATCTGTCTGCCAGGCATACTCGACCAAACCCAGGTGTGCAGGAATAATATATTGTGGCTCTGCAACGCTTATCGCATGTTCAAGGGCGCGTTTTAGCAATTCATGTGCATCCTCCTTTCCGAGCCTCAGTCGTACCCTGGATAGCACCAGCAGAGAAGGTAATTTCATTAGCAGTGTCTGATTCTCTAACGCCAGTACCCCTGCGGAGATCGTTTCGGCTTCTTCCAGGTGCGATTGTTCCATTTTAAGCTGTGACATAACGCCAATCAGGTAATTCGTCCAGCTGTCGAGGTCGTGTTCGGTATCGAACGCCACGCCTTCATTAACGGCACGCTGTGTGACTTTCCAGTCGATACCACAGACGGTGCTGGATGCAGTGTTGGTATAAACCCGGGCAGCGTGTTCGTGTAAATCGTGTTGCAGGGCTACCCTTAAGCTGCGTTGCAGATATTCTAAACCCTGTAAATTATCTCTGATAAGTAGTGCCGACCCGATATTGCACAGCGCATGGGCGCGCACTTCAGGGGTATTAAAGCGTGACTCCATTTCCAGTGCTTTCTCGCCCAGTTTTATCGCCTCTTCCATGCGATCGTTCAGCATGTAGAACTGTGACTTTAAACTGTAAGCCATGGCCCGTTCGGCACAGGGGTGGGTGCTTTCCAGTGTGGAAATGGCCTCTTCTATGTACCTGGTTGCTAGCTCTGACTCACCACGGTACCAGTGTTGTCTTGAGAGCCAGCGTAGATTTTCACCTACTTTGTCAAACCGCTCAAGATTTCGCCATATCTCCAGAGCTTTGTGTCTGGCTTCAATCGTGTGATCGGTTATTTCCAGTAGTGCACTCTCATACGACCAGTTTTCGTATAACAACGCGGCAGTTTGCCGGTCTGCGTATGTCACGTAGTCAAGTGCGGTTTTATAGTGTTGCGCGGCTTCGGCGTGTGATCCGTTTTTTGATGCATGGTGAGCGGCTTGCGGAGCGAGTTGCAATATATGTTCTGCAAGCTCAGCGCCCACAGCATGGCAGAGACGCTGATCTACCGTTGTAGGTAAATTACCTTCATTGAGCAGCGTAAATATATTCGAATGAATACTCTTTCTCTTCTGCGGGGAAAGTCCGGCCAGAGTGCCGAGTCTGGCAAGCTCATGGCGAAATCGGTATGTGTTATTACTTTCGGTTTTTAGAAAATTTCGCTCGACGCACTGATCGAGAAGTTCATCGGCGTTTTCACCGAAAAGACCGCACACCAGTTGCGTTGAAATCTGGTGCGGAATCACACTCAGTGTGGTTAAAAACTCGCGATAAGGCTTTTCAAGGCGAGCCAGTCTTGCGCCCACGGCATCCTGAATAGAGGCCGCCAGAGGATTGTCTGAGCCGTGCTGGCTGGCCAGCACTTCTGTAACAAAAAACGGATTGCCGGCGGTTACCTTATACAAGTTTTTAAAGGGTGTGCCTGAGTTACTGGCAAGTTGGTTGACCGCTTGTTCCGATAGAGCAGGTAGTGTGATGCGGTGAGTACGCGATTGCGGAAAATCTCCAATGGCAGACTTTAATGTCGCTGTCGCTTCGTCAGAGCGGTAACTGATAATCAAAACCGTGCGAAGGAAGCTGATTCTTCTGCTCAGGCATTTCAGCAGATCAAGCGTTGCGTTGTCTGCCCAGTGTGCGTCTTCAATGATCATTAGGCTTGCTTTGTGATCATTCTCAAGCTCGGTAACTACGGAGCGTGACAACTGCGCAAATGAAGGCGAGGTTTCGGTGAGTTGCTGTTGTACCTGTGTGCCGAACTGGCTGTACATATCGTGCAGCGGCCCGAGAATTCTGGGAGTCGTTAGCGGATCACAGGCGCCCCACCGGACCGTCATGCTGTTTTCCAGCTGATCGCGGGCGGTAGTCAGATAAGTGGTCTTACCTATACCTGCTTCGCCATTCACCAGAATTATCTGGCCTCGAGTCCGTTCGACTTTACCCGCTATGTCGAGTAACAATTCGAGATGATGTTTGCGTTCCAGAAACACCTTTTCTCCACCACACGTAGATCTATGGATATCAGCTGTAAACGTCACAGGCAACGTTCTAACAACTCCAATAGTGCAACATGTCATGAAAACCGATGTTGTACAAGAAGCAGTTATGTCGTTAGTACAAATGTACTACCCGAAAGTGATCATTGAATTCAATTCGCTTATCAGGGTTTTCCATCTATAAACGGACATTGTGTAGCCAGTGGCAGGTTGCGTGACCGGTTGTCTATTAAAAATAACGTAGTTCTACGGATGGCAAGTTAATGTTGCAGGGAAAGCACTTTGCCTTGTGCACTGGTAATTGCAGTCGTTGTCTGTATGTTGCAGCGGCACGACTGAAGCAGGGTAATTGTTAAGCTTGCCAAACTGGTGGGTTTCCGATTTTTTCGATAAGAAAATCTATAAAGACACGTACCTTGGCAGTTAATACGTTAGATTTCGGGTAGACCAGCCAGATAGCCGAGTGATCATCTACGGTGTATTCAGGTAATACTCTGACCAGGCTGCCATCTGCAAGATCCTGGTAAATGCTCCAGCGGGAATTCATGGAAATGCCGACTCCTGCTTTAGTGGCGATTCGCATGCTGGTGCCGTCATCACACACGATACGTTTGTGCGCACCCGCAACAGGAAAAGTGCAGGATGGCATATCGCCGTGCGCCGTGAGTTTTCGTGGAGCGCCGCCCATGTATACGAGTAACTGGTGGGTAGACAGATCGTCGGGAGTTTGCGGTGTACCCTGTTTCTTCAGGTACTGCGGTGAGGCACACAGGATGCGTTCGTCATCGGCCAGTTTTCGTGCTCTGAGGTTGCTCTCTTCAATGGCAAAATTTCGCAGTGCGAGGTCAAAGCCTCCTTCGATCAAATTGGTTTGAGTGTCAGAGAGTCTCAGCTCAAGGTTAATGGCCGGATAACGCTCCAGAAACTCGGGCAGCACCGGGGCGACAAATAGTTGTGCAAAGGTGCTGGACGCGGCAAAGCGCAGCGTGCCGGACACTTCTGCGCTGCAGTGTCCCATCGCGGCGTGCGCGGCATCTTCCTGAGCCAGTATCTCCTGGGCAAATGGCAGAAACTCAGCGCCTTCCAGTGAGAGAGATACTTTACGAGTAGAGCGGTGCAGCAAGTCTGCGCCCAGTTGTTCTTCAAGCTTTGCAAGTCTGGCGCTGGCTACTGCGGGTGCCAAACCCAGCTGGCGACCGGCAGCACTGATATTGAGAAGATTCGCTGCCATCACAAACAGCCTGACGCCTTCGGTATCCATAAACGCCCTCAAAACTTAATATTATATTGAAAATACGAATTCTGTTGCTGATAAATCGTGTTTATTAGTGAATTTATATGTAATAGGGTGTGGCTGATCCTTTCACTGGAGTTGCGATCTGGTGATTACCTTTCTCAAGTACGGATGATCAATGCAAATTTCCGCTACCAAAGTGGCCGGGTTCAGTTCTCTGAATACCGGATACAACCAAGTATTCAGGCCTGATCAGCTGACTGTCGGGTTGGTGGTACCGATAGAAAGTTACATAACCAGCCCGGTACCGACGATGGAGGCGCATATCGAGAGAGCGCAACTGGCGGAAGAGTTAGGCTTTTCCGCGCTGTGGTTGCGGGATGTACCTTTTAATGTGCCTTCGTTCGGGGATGCCGGTCAGACCTTTGATCCGTTTGTGTACCTCGGTGCACTGGCTCAGGCCACCAGTGGTATTGCACTGGGTGTGGCGAGTCTGATTCTGCCGTTGCGTCATCCGGCACATGTCGCCAAGGCTGCTGCAACGGCAGATGTTCTATCTAACGGCCGTTTGATTTTAGGTATCGCGTCCGGTGACAGGCCAGAGGAATACCCGGCACTTGGAATCGACTTCCATGATCGGGGACAGCGTTTCCGCGAGTCAGTCGACTATATCCAGCGGGTGCTGCAACCAGCGCCACAATTTGATTCACCCTATGGTCGTG